>NZ_JBWKYJ010000014.1:0-83374 GCF_059423685.1 Acidovorax sp. GW460-11-11-14-LB4
GGGGTGGGTGGTGGTCATTTCAGCCATCCCATCAGCACGGCGAAGGCGACGCCCAGAAAGAAGCCGGTCACCTTGCCCTGCCACCAGCCCACGGTCCAGGCGGCGTCGGCGTTCTGGCTGCGCAGGGTGGGTAGCGCCGTGGGCTTGCGCATTTGCGGGTGGCTCATGCAATCCTCCGCGCGCTGCTGGCGGGCAAGCCCATGCCGTGAGCCTCGGCAATGGCGTGGCATTCGCTGGTGGCCCACACGTGGTGCTGGGCTTTGCCTACGCGCACGGCGTAGAGGCGGATGGGGCGCAGGGTGGGGTTCATGCTGCCGCCCCAGTGCCCAAAATTTCGCGCGAATCGCCTTCGGCGATGGACGTGGGGAGTGCCGAAGTGCTGGAGGGCTGAAGTTGAATGCTGCGGACAGGACGGGCGCGGAACTCGTAGTCCTTGATGCCGGCGGTGCTGTTGCCGTACTCGAAGTCCTGGCAAAAGGCGCTGAGGCGCGAGTACTGCGAGCTGGTCCAGTAGTAGGAGTCCTTGCTGAACAACTCTGGCGAGCACTCGTACAGCGCCAGCATTTCGAGGCGGCTGGGGATATACCAGTCTGAATGCCCGGCTAAGGTGAGTGCGCGCACGGCCTGGGCGATGGGGCTGCCTGCGGCCGCCATGGCGCCTGTGTTGGCTGCACCGTTTGGGCCTTTGGCGCCTTCGATTTCGGTGCCGTAGTTGCCCCATTCGCCGGTCCGCTCATGCAGCGAGTCGGCAACGATCAGGCCGTAGGTGGTGCCGTCGCGGCGGGCAATGATGGCGCCCAGGGTGCCGCCTTGGTCGGGTAGGTGGGTGCCGATGGGGGGCGTTGTATGGTGTAGCTTTTCACCGCAAAGGAGCCCGCAATGGGTGCTGTCCACTTCTTGCCGGATACGTTCCTGCTTCCCGATCGCGCGCGCCCCTACATCCAGCATGAGCTGCAGCTTTTCGAGAACGGCGGCGAACTGGTCTTGCGCCTCTGGATCGATGGCGTCGGCGCCGATATGCCGGTTGAATGTGTCCTGAGCAAGGCCCAGGCTGCACAGCTGGCGAGCGGCGCGGAGAAACTGGCGAGCCGTTTGGGTTTCTAGGGCAATGGGGTGCTGCCGGTCCACCAACAGCGTCGCGCCGGTGGTGATGTAGCCGTTGCCGCTGGGGTTGGGTGCGCGGTAGCTGGCTTGCCGAATGGCTGAGTGAAGGCCGTTGGCGTCGATGACGTCGAGCAGTTCGCGGTCTGCGTCTGTCTCGGCTGTCAGTGTGAATTGCTGGCCCCGCTCAGGTGCGGGGTTGATGGTGGTCTGCATCGTTCCTCCAGGGCGCCGGGGTGGCGTGTGGAGGGAATATCACATACGTGATTCGGCTTGTCAATACAAACGTGATATTTCGCGCTGAATTTGTGTTTTGCCCTCTGAAATCAGGGTGCTATGCTGCAATCAGTAACAGTTGGAGGGGCTGATGGGCAACAACGAAGCGTGGGCTGAGGCGCTGGATGAGGCTGAATCGCCAGAGCGGCGCGACAAGGGTCTATGGGCCCGGTGCTTCGCTGAAAGTGGCGGTGATGAGGCCAAGGCCAAGGCGGCCTATGTGTCGGCGAAGGTGGGGGCGGCCATGCCAGCTGCTGCGCCAGCGCAGCGCCCTGTGCGCGATGGGTTCTGCCCGAACTGCGGTGAGGACTGCAGCATGCAGGCTATGTGGTGCACGCATTGCAAGGCTGACTTTACGGGTGATGGCCCGCGCCCGGTGGACAAGCGGCCTCAGCTCCCGCCGCAGCCGCCGCAACGCCAAAGCGGCACGCAGCTGGTGAAGTCGGCCAAGAGCCGAGGCATTTACATCATCCTGGGCTTGTTCTTCGGCTTGCTGGGGGTGCACAACTTCTATGCCGGGCGCCTGGGTATTGGCCTGGCTCAGTTGCTCGTCACCTGCATCCTGGGCTGGTTTGTGGTGGGGCTGTTCATCACCGCGATTTGGGTGCTTATCGAGCTGTTCACTGTCACGAAGGATGGGGCGGGGGACGCCTTTGCGTAGCCCGTGCGCTTGACTGATGTCAGCGCGTGGTCATTTAGGCCTTTACTTTTCGTAGGGGCTGCGGAAACATAAAGATACGGGCCGTGGTACCTATGCGGCCCGCTTTGCTTTTGAGCTCATCAGCGCTTGAATGTGCGCGCCTATCTCTTCCGCCTGCTCGGGCTTGCGCGCCACTGCTGCCAGCATTTCTGCGATTGCAGCCCTTCTAACATCATCGATCCCGCTCAGCAGTGTGCCGATCTGGGCCACGTGGTGGGCGATGTCGTTCTTGCTGCCCCTGGCTGGTAGGTAGTCGGCCTGCACGTCCTGAATGGCGTGGCCTCGGCTGTCGGCGTCGGCCAGCCGTGGGCCTTTGCCGGACTTCAGCCACTCTGCATTGACGCCCACAGCTCTGGAGATGGCCAGCAGCTCGCGCGGGTTCTTGCGGATGCCGCCCTCGATGTTGGCGATGGTGCCCTGGGTGACGCCCGCTTTTTTGGCGAGTTCTTCCTGGCGCAGCCCTGTGGCTTCGCGTGCGCTCTTGAGTCGTTCGGCTATGGTTATCACCGATGTGATTGGACAGGATCGGTCCAACACGTTGGTGTTTGCCGAATTATCACGATCGTGATTTAATGCGGCCATGGAATCACTGCAAAGAGCCATCACGATCCTCGGTGGTCAGGTGTCCCTGGCTACTGCCCTGGGCGTTGTTCAGTCGGCCATATCCGGCTGGCTGAAGCGTGGAAGGGTGCCCATCAAATACTGCGCCGCCATCGAGCGCGCCACGGCGGGCGAGGTCACGCGCCGCGACTTGCGTCCCAACGACTGGCACGACATCTGGCCCGAGCACGAAGAGGCCGAGCGCCTGCGCGCGGTGGTGGCGGACCTGCTGCAGCGGCTGCGTCGGTATGAGCCTGATGCGGCGGATGTTCAAGCGCCTGCAGCTATCAATTCCGAAGCGCTCCATACGGGGCAGGAGGTGGCCCATGTCTGAGCTTTCAAACTCCGCGACAACCGTCATGGCGAAGATCGAGATCGGTCTTGCCACGAATGGTGAGGTCTTTATGCGCAGCGAATTCCTGGGGCGTAAGGACGACATGTACATGCCGTTTCCCCACGGTGAGCTGCTGCCCAAGTTTGAAAAACTGGCGCAAGAACTTCGCGCGCTGATGGTGGTTGAGCTGCGCGCCCAGCTTGCTGCCAACGAGGCCGCGCTGGCTACCCGGGGATGACCTTGTACACCTCGTTGAACTCGACTTGCACGATGCGCGGCCCATGGATCGGGCCGCGTTCCCTGAGCTGGAAGAAGCTCAAGTCTCCGCTGCCGAAGCTGATCTGGTCTTCGTCCTTCAGGCTGGCCAGCAGGTCCCTGAAATGCAGTTTGAACTCTGCACCGCTCATCAGTTTGGTGTCGTTGCTCATGTCCGCCCTCCTTGGCGTTGGTTGTGTAGGAGCTTCCATCGTATGCCAGGGATGGGTGGGCGCCCTTATGCAATTTGAGCAGGAGGTGGCCCATGGCTGAGCACATCAACATTCGCCCCTCAAGTCTGGTTTGGAGGCTGGATTGCGGTGCGGTGATTGAGTTTGAGCCACCCGCTGTTGATCCTGGTGTAGACCAGTTCATGCTGCCGCTCGGTGCGGGCTTCGGGTTCGTGCGGTTTGTCCGTTTGCCTGTAATCAGAGGACAAAGCCAAGCAGTCTTCCAATCGCGCTCAATGCATCCGGTGCTTTCTCCAAGCCTAGGTCCACTAGCTTCAATACAAGGTGTTTTGTGGTCTCGGCCGGCAGCTCGCGAAGCTGATCGAGCCATCGCTGTTTTTCTGCTGGCGGAAGGTCCGACTCCTGAATCTTCAGAGACAGGAGGTCTTTGATGGTCTCGTCGTGCAGCTTGACTGTGACCACGCCAAGGATGGCTGAGAGACCGCCATCCTCTTCTATGAAGTCCATGCCCTTGGCTGTGGCGTGTACCGCTCCCACAGCGATATCGCCTGAGTTCATCGCGCTTTTGTGTAGCCGCAGCAGCCCGTGCTCTTCCAGATACACAAGGTTGCGCACTGTCGTCGCGTCGGAAAGCTCGATCCCATCGCCATGCAGGACTGGGGCTGGGTATTTCACCGCCGCTATCGATAGCAGTTGCTTCTGCAGTGATCTGTTCAATGTCATGTCCGCCCTCTCTGGTGATGGTTGTGTGAGAGCGTCCATCGTATGCCAGGGCAGGGCGGGCGCCCAGTTCTGTTTTGCCACCCCGCCAGGCCAGCAGCCGCGCTGCCGGGCTGCTCCACCCAACCACCAGGGCGCTGCGCGCGCAGGCAAGTGCGCGCGGCTTCGTGCGGTGGCGTGGCGGGGTGCTTTCTCTGTGGGTCATGCGCACACCGCGTCTGTCAGCGCCTCCAGCGCGCGCAGCGGGGCCGGCGGCACGCTGCCGGTGGCGCGCATGCGGCTGGCGGCGGTGTCCAGCCATTGGCCCAGGTCTTCGATGCTCAGGGTGCCCTGTGCGTCCATCACAAAAAGCATCTGCTGCACCAGCAGCTCGAGCGCGGCCACGCGGTCGGGCAGGGCGTGGGCGGTGGTGGGTGCTGGTGCTGCCGTTGTGCAGCTGGAGGTTTGATTCGTCATGAGAGCAACTGTCTCAATTCCGCGCGCCTTTGCCTATGGCGAAGGTGAGCCGGTACCGTCCACCCGGCCCGATGTGTTGGTGGCGGTGGCCGCCATGCTGGAGGGGCGGCTGGAGCGTGTGGCCAAGAGCATTGGCATGTCACCCAGCACCCTGCAGAAGAAGGTGAGCCTGTACACCGACACGCACCACCTATCGGTGAGCGAGCTGCAGATGATCCAGCACGCCACGGGCTGCATTGCGCCCACCGAGGTGCTGGCCGCTGCCGAGGGCTATGTGTGCGTGCAGGTGAACCCGGTGCAGGTCACCAGCGTGGCCGAGTTTCTGGCCACTGGCGCGCAGATGTTTGGCGACCTGGCCAAGGCCATGCAGGAAGAGGCCAGCCACGACCGCCCGGTAACGCCCAACGGCCACAAGCGAGTGCAGCATCTGGTGCAGGAGCTGATGGGGCACATCAATGCGGGCAATGCGTTTGTGGCGGGGCGAGTGCCTGCCAAGGGTGGGGTGTAGCCATGCAGCTCAACATCGCCATCAAGGGCATTGAGCGCGTGAAGGCGCAGCTGGAGGCGTTATCCAGCAGCCAGCTGCGCGAGGCCTCGGCCAAGGCGCTGAACGACACGGGCTACCAGGTGCGGCGCGACATGCAGCGCGAGCTGACGCATCGGTTTGACCGGCCTACGCCGTTCATTGTCACATCGCCCAGGGTGTTCGAGGCCACGCCCGACAAGCTGCAGGTGTCAATTGCACCGACGAAGCAAAGCCAGTTTGGCACCATTGGCGGCAAGATCGGTGTGGACCCGCAGCAGGTGCTGCAGGCGCAGGAGTTTGGTGGCCAGCGGCGTGACAAGCGCAGCGAGGTGGCCCTGCGCCGGGCGGGCATCTTGCCCAACGGCTACCAGCTGGCCATCCCTGCCAACCCGTTCCCGGGCAGCGAGGATGGCTACGGCAACATCAAGGGGCCGTTTCTGGTGCAGTTGATCAGCTACTTCCAGGCCTTTGGCGAGCAGGGCTACCGCGCCAACATGACCGACCGAACCCGCGCCAACCTCGCGCGCGGTGGCACGGCCGCCCGCCTTGCCAAGGTGGCGGGCCCCCAGCTGGGGCGCCGCTACATCGTGAGCTACGGAAAGATGCGCGGCGGCTCCCGCATCACCCGCAAGGGCGAGCCCGACATGCGCGCCAGCAACCTGGCCCCAGGCATCTGGGCTGTGCTGGGCGCCACGGGTGCCGTGGTTAAGCCGGTGGTGATGTTCGTCCGCAAGGGCACCTACAAACCCCGCTTGGATCTGGACAGCCTGGGCAAGAGCGCAGCCACGCGGGACTACCTGGCACGGCGCATGCGGTTTCGGATTCGTCAGGCTGCGGAGGCGCTGGCTGTATGACGCAGACCGCAACGCATTGCCAAGTGCCCCGCGCCTGGCAGCCCACAAAGCAAGAGCGCCTGCGCACCATGCTGCTCGAAATGCCGCTCACCCGCGCGGAGCTGGTGGAGCGCACCGGCTGGGCCGCCAAGCAGGTGGACAAGGCCATCGAGGATGCAATGCGTCTGGGCTCGGTGATCCCCTTGAATCTGCCAGGCCGCACCCGCCGCAGCTATGCCGTGCCGGGGTTTGTGCCCGAGGTGTGCGCGCAAGCGGCCAGTGCGCAGTTTGGACATGAAGAGCGGCAGATCCTGCTGCGAGAAATGAAAGCGATGGGGCAGGCATGAATCACTACCCGCACCACGTCGGCGACTTCAACAGCGCCACCCGACATTTAACGTTCGTTGAACGGGCGTTGTACCGGGAGTTGCTTGACCTGTACTACGACACCGAACGGGCACTCATCGCCGATGAAGCCAAGCTCGCACGGCGCATCGTTGCCAACACCGAAGAGCTGCGCGAGGCGCTGCGCGTGGTGCTGGAAGAGTTCTTCGAGCTGCGAGAGGATGGCTGGCACAACGACCGCTGCGACCGTGAGATTGCGGCCTATCACGCAAAACAAGAGCAGCAATCCCGCGCTGGGCGTGCGTCTGCAGCCAAAAGGGCAGGGGGCGCCAGCGGTGCAGCAGGTGTTGCCAAGCCTGCAGAGCCACCACCATCAGGTGGAGGTGGTGCGGTTGAACGCCCGTTGAACGACCGATCAACCAACCAGAACCAGAACCAGAACCATATAAGTCCCCCCAACCCCCCTGCAGGGGGGGCGGGTGCGGGCTTGGCTGTCGCCACTGCACTCAGCAGCCACTTCCCGCTGCACCGCAGAACCCGCATCGCCGAGGTGGCCACGCTGATCGCAGCCATCGAGGCTGAGGGGCTGAGCACGGGTGAGCAGCTGCTGCACGCGGCCGCCCTGCAGTCCGAGGAGTTGGGCAAGGACGGCGGCAAGCACGCGCCCAACGTGTTGACGTGGCTGCGGCGCAAGGGCTGGCTGGACTGCGCTGCCCTCCAGGCCGGTGCCGCGCCAGCCGATTGGCGCCAGACCCGCAGCGGTGTCGAGTCCATGGGCGAACGCCTGGGCCTTGGTCGGTGGGACGAATCGCGCCACCGCCTGTTTGCGCAGTACGAGGCCGCAGTAGTCGCCGCCTTCGATGCGCAGGCCGCGACGGTCGGAGCTTAAGCAATGGCGGAGCCCTCCACCCCCACCCCCCGTCTCGGGTCCTCCCCCCACCCCCCAAGTGCGGGTAATTCGAGCCGCCCTGTCGGACTGTTGCGGGTGAGTGCTAAGGGGGTTAAGTGAATATGGTGTATGGCTTTGGTGCTACGTTGTTGATAGCAAATGAGGGGTGCAAGTGAAAGTTTTGCCGGTGCTCGACCAGGTGATATCGCAGGCTGAGTTCGCCCAGATCATTGGGGTGAGCGAGGCGCGCGTGTCGCAGATGGTGAGCGAAGGCTTGATTGCCCGGGGCGATACCGCTGCGGGCTGGGTGGTGGCCTATTGCGAGCGGCTGCGTGACCAGGCTGCAGGGCGGCTGGGCGAGACCTACGGCCTCGACCTGGTGCAGGAGCGCGCGGCCCTGGCCCGTGAGCAGCGCGAAGGCCAGGCGATCAAGAACGCAATCGCCCGGCGCGAGTACGCCCACGTAGGCCTGCTGGCTGACGTGCTGGGCCAGGCCGCCAGCGCGGTGGTGGACCGCTTCGACCAACTGGAGGGCACGCTGCGCAAGGCCTGCCCCGCTCTGCCTGATGAAGCCAAGATCGCAGTGCTGCAGGTGATCGCGTCGGCCCGCAATGAGTGGATTCGCGCCACCGAGCGGCTGGTGGCTGACAGCGTGGACGCCATGCTGGCCGAGGGTGCCACCGAGGAAGAGCCGTACAGCGAGGGCATGCCCACATGACCACGATGCCCATGCTGCATGCCGAGACGGCCGCCGCCATCAAGGCGGCAGTGCGCATGGGCCTTGAGAGCCTGCGGGCAGAACCGCCCCAGCGCCTGGGCGACTGGGCGCGCGACCACTTCAAGCTGGCAGGCGAAAGCAGCCACCAAAAGGGCGCCTGGGAAGCCTGGGCCTTCCAGGTGGGCATTCTCGATTTCATGAGCGATGACCGCATTGAGGATCTGGCCGTGCGCAAGGCCAAGCGCGTCGGCTACACCAAGATGGTCACCGCCTTCGTGGCCTACAACATCGCCCACCGCCGCCGCAAGCAGGCCCTGTGGCAACCGACCGACGATGACCGCGACAGCTACGTCAAGAGCGAAATCGACCCGCTGCTGGACCCGCTGACCGGCGTGCCTGCCATCAACAAGGCCCGCAAGCTCGGCAGGTCCTCCGAGGAAACCATCAAGTTCAAGCCCTTCCGCGACAGCGTGCTGCACCTGCTGGGCGGCAAGGCGGCTCGGGCGTACCGCCGCATTACCGTGGCCGTGGCCATCCTGGACGAGTGGAGTGCCTTCGACCAGCAGATCGAGAAATCCGGCGACCCTGGCGGCCTGGCCAAGGGGCGCCTGGAGGGGGCGCCATACCCAAAGTTCGTCGGCGGCAGCACGCCGCGCCTCAAAGGCCTGTGCCATGTCGAGCGCGCGTGCGACAACGCCGAGGGCATGGTGCGCTTCCACATCGACTGCCCACGCTGTGGCCTTGAACACCCATTGATCTGGGGCGGAAAGAACCTGGCCCACGGATTCAAGTGGACGCGCGGCAAGCCCGACACCGTGCACCACGTGTGCCCACACTGCCGTGCATCCATCACCCAGGCCGACTACCTGGCCGGCGGTGTGCCGCTCGCAGGCGCCTGGGTGTGCGAGCGCACGGGCAAGCGCTACGGCCAGGACCGCATCTGGCGCGACAGCAAGGGCATGCCCTGCAACCCGCCGCGCACCCTGGGCGTGCACGTGTGGACGGCCTACAGCCCGCAGCGGGCATGGTCCGATATCGTCACCGAGTTCGAGAACGCCCTGAAGGCGCTGGAGGCGGGCGAAGTCGGCCCCATGCAGCTCTTCGTCAACGAAACCCTGGGCGAGACCTGGGAGCTGGCTGGCGAGCGCACCGACGAGCACGCCCTGCAGGCCCGGGCAGAGCCCTACAAGCTCTGCACCGTGCCCAAGGGCGGCCTGTACCTCACCGCCGGCGTGGACGTGCAGCGCAACCGGTGGGAAATCACCGTCTACGCCTGGGGGCGCGGCATGGAGTCCTGGGTGGTCGATGTGATCGTCATCAAGGGCAACCCCGCTGTCGATGAAGAGTGGGATGCTGTCACCCACCAACTGCAGCGCCGCTACACGCAAGAATGGCACGGCGGCACCCTGGGCATCAGCGCCACCAGCATCGACTCATCCGACCAGACGCAGGCCGTCTACAACTGGGTGGCCAAGGCCCAGCACATCCTGCCCGGGCTGCGCGCCATCAAGGGCGACGGCAACGAGGCCACCAACATCCTGGGCGCCAGCAGCGCGCAGGACATCAACTGGCGCGGCAAGAAGGTGCTCAACGGCATCAAGCTCTGGCGGGTGGGGGTGGACGCCGCCAAAGACCTGCTGCTGGGCCAGCTCGCCATCGACAAACCCGGGCCGGGTTACGTGCACTTCAGCGACGAGCTGCCCCGCGAGTTCTTCGAGCAGCTCACCGCCGAGCAGCGCGTGCTGGCCAAGATCAACGGCCGCGAGGCGTACCGCTGGATCAAGCGCCGCCCCCGCAACGAACAGCTGGACAACCGCAACTACGCCCTGCATGCCGCCATGGCCAGCGGCCTGCACCGCTACGACGACGCCCGCTGGCAGAAGCTGGAGGCCGCCGTGCAGCCCGCCAATCATGACCTATTTGCTACACAAAGCGTAGCAACAAAACCAGAAGAAAAAAGCGCTGCCGCAGACATCGCACCCGTGCAGCACAAGCCCAACCCCTTCGCATCGCGCGCCAACCGCAGGCCCACAGCCTCCACCGTCTCATGGTAAAACCCGCCGCCCCAGCCACCACGCCCGCAACACCCCAGCTCGACGGGCTCCTGCTCGCCGACGGACCCGCCGCCGACCAGCAAGCCCTCGCCGCCGTACAGCACAGCGACGATGTGGTCGAGTACACCCTGCGCTGCGTCATGGCCCTGGCGCCCAAGCTCAACGCGGCAGTGCTGCGCGCGGCCGAGGCCCAGGTGCGCGAGGTGTTCGGCGGCGATGAGGTTTGGGTGGGCCGCCGGCCTGACCTTCTGAGCCGCAACGACGCCATCCGCCGCGACTACCTCGCGGGCGAGCGCGTGGCCCTGCTGTCGCGCCGGTACCAGCTCACTCAGCGCCACGTGCTGCGCATCATCAAGGGGCAGGGGTGACATTTCACCCCTTACAAATGTCACCCCGCCCGGCCTAGATTGCAGCCTGCAACACCACGCGCGCCATGGCCACCACACCCACCACAGAACCCACCACCGTCAACGCAGGCGACACCGTGCTCTGGCGCCGCACGCTGGCCGACTACTCCGCCAGCGACGGCTGGGCGCTGACCTACACCCTGCTCAGCGCCACGGCCAAGATCACCATCAGTGCAGCAGCCGACGGTGCCGACCACCTGGTCAACGTGGCCTCTGGCGTTTCTGGCACATGGGTCGCTGGCGACTACGCCTGGCGCGCCCAGGTCAGCAAGGCGGGGCAGGTGTTTACCGTGGCAGAGGGCCGCATCACCGTGCGCCCCAGCTTCACAGCAGCCACCACGCTCGACACCCGCAGCAGCGCCCGCAAAGCGCTGCAGGCCGTCAAGGACTACCTGGCCGATGCCAACAACATCAAGGCGTCAGAGTATGAAATCGCAGGCCGCCAGCTGCGGCGCTACACCCTCAGCGAGCTGTGGGCCCACCATGACCGGCTGGTGACCGAGGTGCGCAACGAAGGCGCGGCAGACCGCATTGCCGCAGGCCTGCCCAGCAACACCCGCGTTTATGTGAGGTTTGGCCAATGACCAGCATGATCAACCGTGCGCGCCAGTGGCTCAGCCGCACCGTCGCCCCCGCTGCCCACCACACGCGCCGATTCCAGGCTGCCCGCATGGACCGGCTCACCGCCGACTGGATGGCTACTGCGCAAAGCATCAACGAAGAGCTGCGCAGCGACCTTGATGCGCTGCGCTCGCGCGGCCGCCAACTTGGCAACAACAACGACTACGCCAAGAAGTTCGTCGGCATGGTCAAGGACAACATCATCGGCCCCGGCGGCGTGCGCCTGCAGGTGCGCATCGAAGACGCCCCAGGCAAGCCCGACCGCTTGGCCAGCCAGGCCATCGAGCGCGGCTGGAACGAGTGGCAGGCTGTAGCCGATGTCGCCGGGCACCAGCACTTTCGGGACATGTGCGAGACCATGGTCGGCGGCCTGCCGTCTGACGGCGAGTTTCTGGTGCGCATGGTGCGCGGGGCAGACGCGGGCAACCGCTTCAACTTCGCCCTGCAGCTCATTGACGTGGACCGCATCGACACCACCTACAACGGTCGCCACGGCGCCAACACCGTCATCATGGGCGTGGAGGTCAACGCCTACCGTCGCCCTGTGGCCGTACACATCTTTGCCGCCCACCCCAACGACGGCCAGCACAGCAGCCGCCAGCGCATACGCCTGCCGCTGGACGATGTCATCCACGGCTTCAAGGTAGACCGACCCGAGCAGCTGCGCGGCATCCCCTGGATGGCCGCTGGCATGCTCAGCCTGCACCACCTGGGCAACTTCAAGCTGGCGGCGCTGCTTGCGGCAGAGCATGGCGCCAACCACTACGGCTTCTTCACCACGCCAGATGGCCAGTCACCCATCGGCGCCCCGGACTCCACCGGCGGCGAGGCCGTCACCGTCAGCCAGCCTGGGTACTACGACACGCTGCCCACCGGAGTGCAGTTCACGCCCTACGACAGCAAGTACCCCGAGCAGAACTTCGGCCCCTTCGTCAAGACCACCCTGCAGCGCATTGCCAGCGGCTGGGGGGTGGCCTACCACTCCCTGGCCAACGACCTGGAGGGCGTCAGCTTCTCCAGCATCCGCAGCGGCACGCTCGAAGAGCGCGACCGGTGGATGAGCGACCAGCAATGGTTCATCGACGTAGCGCTGGAGCGCATCTACCGGGCCTGGCTGCAAATGGCCCTCCTGTCCGGCGCCATCACCATGCCCAACGGCAGCGCGCTGCCCGCCTCCAAGCTGGAGAAATTCAGCCGGCACGAATGGCAGCCCCGCCGCTGGGAATGGGTGGATCCGCAGGCTGACACCAATGCCAACATCCTCAAGGTGCGCGCAGGCCTCATGAGCCCGCAGGACCTTTGCAGCGCTATGGGCTACGACTTCGAGGACACGCTCGACGCCATCGCAGCCGCCCAAAAGCTCGCCAAGGAAAAGAACGTGCAGCTGCCTGCCTACGACGCACTGCCGGGGGCCGGTGCAGCAGCCTCAAGTGGTCTCAAGGGCGATTCGGGTGTGCGCGAAGCCATTGAATTCGTGGCCGCAATCAGGGCCATGGATGAAAAGTTTGACCAGATGCGGCTTGCTGCGTTTGAGCGGCGACAGGCCGATTCCAAGAGCTGAAGCACGGCGCCTGGTTGAGCAAGCGCTGCAGTTCAAGGCCCGCCCCGCGCGGGCCTTTTGCTGTGTGGTGCGCTGTGCAAGTAGGTGACATTTCACCCCTTACAAATGTCACCTCACCCCGCTTGCAATAGCGGGCATGAGCAGCACAGCACAACTCCCCGAAGCCGTCGCGCGGCACCTGTCCAAGGGTCGCGCAGAGCGTGCATTTCTGGTCGAGCGCCAGGCCATTGACGAAGAAGCCCGCACCGCTGTGCTGGCCTTCGCCAGCGAGCTGCCTTACGAGCGCTACTGGGGCGTGGAGATTCTGGACTGCACAGCCACCAGCATGCGCCAGGGCCGCCTGCGCAGTGGTGCCAACCTGCTTTGCGACCACGACACCCGCGATGTCGTTGGCGTTATCGAATCTGTCGAGATCGGTGCGGACAGGGTTGCCCGCGCCGTGGTGCGCTTCGGAAAAAGCGCTCGTGCAGAGGAAGTGTGGAACGACGTGCGCGACGGCATCCGCCGCAACGTGTCTGTCGGCTACATGGTCCACAAAGCGCAGCTGGTCGAGACCGTGGACGGCGTGGAAACCTACCGCGTCACCGACTGGGAGCCCTTTGAAGTCTCGCTGGTCAGCGTACCCGCTGACGCATCCGTCGGCGTAGGCCGCAGCCTCGATGGCGCTGAAACCCCAGCGCCAGACGCAGCCCCCGCGCCGCAAGCCACCACCCCCACCACAACCCCATCCGAACCCGAGGTAAAAACCATGCCCGATCCCGTAGTCGAAGTCGTCGAGCAGCGCAACCACGCTGCCGAAATCTCCAAAATTGCCCCCAGCATCCCAGGCGGCGCCGAGCTGGCCATGGATGCCATTCAGCGCGGCCTGACCGTTGAGCAGTTCCAGCGCGAGGCCATCGCCAAGATGGCCAGTAAGCCCGTGCCCACCGCCGATATCGGCATGGAAAAGGGCGAGGTCAAGCAGTACAGCCTGATGCGCGCTCTGAACGCGTTGGCCAACCCCACCGACGCCGCCGCACAGCGCGCAGCCGCATTCGAGCGCGAGTGCTCCGATGTTGCTGCTGCCAAGCTGGGCAAGCAAGCGCGCGGCTTCATGGTGCCCAACGAGGTACAGCGCCGCGACCTGCTGGTGGGTACTCCCACTGCGGGCGGTAACCTGGTGGCGACGGATCTGCTCACCGGCAGCTTCATCGACATCCTGCGCAATGCCATGGTCATCGACGGCCTGGGTACGCGCATGCTCACCGGCCTGGTGGGCAATGTGGCCATCCCCAAGCTCACCGGCTCGGCTTCCGCATACTGGGTGGCTGAAAACGTGGCGCCCACCGAAAGCCAGCAAACTGTCGGCCAGGTCACTCTGACCCCCAAGACGGTCGGCGCCTTCACCGACATCGCCCGCCGCCTGCTGCTGCAAACCAGCCTGGATGTCGAAGCCATGGTGCAGAACGACCTCGCCACCATTCTGGGCCTGGCCATCCAGCAAGCCGCCATCAACGGCACGGGTGCATCCAACCAGCCCAGCGGCATCCTGACGCAGATCGCCACGCCCACCGTGGTGGCAGGCACCAACGGTGCTGCGCCCACCTGGCAGAACGTCATCGATCTGGAGTCTGCCGTGGCTGTGGCCAATGCCGACGTGGGCACGCTGGCCTACCTCACCAACGCCAAGGTGCGCGGCAAGCTCAAGGCCACCAGCAAGGTGTCGGGCCAAAACGGCTTCATCTGGGAAAGTGGCGACACCCCCGTCAACGGCTACCGCGCAGCGGTCACCAACGCCGTGCCGTCCAACCTCACCAAGGGCACCAGCTCTGGCGTGTGCTCGGCAGCCATCTTTGGCAACTGGGCTGACCTGGTGATCGGCATGTGGGGTGGCCTGGACCTGATGGTGGACCCCTACACCGGCAGCGCCGCCGGCACCGTGCGCGTGGTGGCCCTGCAAGACGTGGATGTTGCCCTGCGCAACACCGTGTCGTTCGCCACCGTGGTGGACCTGCTGACCGTCTAAGCCAGCGCCACGCCCCCAGCCCACTACCGCCCTGACCCCCAGCATGTTCACCGAAGACATCAGCGCCTTCTTCAGCACCGCAGATTTCGCCACCATGGCGAGCTTTGCCGGTGGTGCCGATGTGCCTGTCATCTTCGACGCGGCTGCGGTTCAGGGCTCGGTGGGGCCGCTGGGCATGGTCAGTGCCATGCCCGCCATCACCTTGCCCAGTGCGCAGGTGCCCGCCAGCCCGGTGGGCGTCAGCGTGGTGGTGACTGTGGATGGCGCAGCGGTCCCCTACGTGGTGGCCGACGCCCAGCCCGACGGCACCGGCGTCACACGCCTGCTGCTGGAGGTCGCATGACCACCCCCACCGTCTTCGCCCAGGTGCTCGGCGCCATGCAGGCATCCCTGCAGGCCGCCACACCCGTTTCCCAAAACGTGTTCCGCGCCCGGGCCCGGGTGATACCGCAGCAGATGGCCACGGCCATCGTGGTGCGGCCCGCCCAGGCAGAGCGCGACGCATCGGTGGGGCAGGGCGCCATGGCGCTGTGGCTCACGGCTGCGGCGGTGGAGTGCTACGCACGCGGCAGTGCCTCCAGCCCGGCGGATGTGGCGGTGGACGAGCTGATGGGCGCAGCCGTGCAGCGGCTGATGCAAGACCCATCCCTCGGCGGCCTGGTGGGGTCCATCGACCCCCAGGGCGTGTCCTGGGATTTCGACGTGGACGGCGAGCAAACCGCCTGCGCCACGGTGACTTTTTACGTGCGGCACGCCACGGCGTCTGCGTCTTTCTTCTGATCACCTTCCAACGAGGTAACCCAAATGGCAAACCCCATCTTCTGGACCAACGTAGGCATCGATGTGCAAACCGCACTGGCTGCTGCCGTCACTATCACCGCCATCAGCAAGGCATCCCCCGGCGTGGCCACCTACAGCGGGGTCGTCAACCCCGCCAACGGCGACCACATCGTCATCACCGCCAACGGCATGAGCCAGGTGAATGACCGCATCTTCCGCATCGCCAATGTCAACACCACGACCAAGACGTTCGAGCTGGAAGGCGAAGACACCTCGCTGTACGACACCTTCATCAACGGCAGCTACCAGATCGTCACCTTCGGCGCTTCTTTCAGCACCGTGCAGAGCATCAGCCCCAGCGGTGGCGACTACGAAAAGGCCGACGTCACCACCATCCACGACCAGGTGCGCAAGCAGGTGCCCACCATTGCCGCGCCCCTCACACTGGCCATGACCAACTTTTTCGACCTGACCGATCCCGGCTTCGTGGAGTGCAACAAGGCCTACAAGTCCAAGACCAAGCGCGCCATCCGCCTGCGTTTCGGTACCGGCGCAAAGATGCTGATGACCGGCTACGTGGGCGCCGCTGGTGTGCCCACCGGCCAGGCCCAGGGCGTGGTGCAGACCCCTGTGACCATCGAGGCGCAAAACCTCCCCACCGTCTACGCGAGCTGATCGCGCAGCGCGCATGCCGCACCCCGGCATGCGCATGGTTTCGTGCGCGGCACGGTGGGCTGCAAGGCCTGCTGGCTCCGTCTTTGCCCGAGCGGGCACGCCGCGCACTCCCTTCCCATCGGGCCTTTGATCGGGCTTCTCCCATGTCTATCTCTCTCGTCGTATCTCCAAAGGTCAAGTTCCCTGTGAAGGGCAGCATCAAGAACGAAGCCGGTGTAGACCAGCCGTTCGACTTCACCCTCACCTGCAAGCGCCTCGACACCGATGAAATCCAGGCCAAAAAGAACGAAGACGGCTCCTACGTCTATGCCGACTTCATGGCTGGTGTTATTGAAGACTGGTCCGGCGTCAAGGACAAAGACAACCAGGCCGTGCCCTACACCACCGACGCGTGGCAGGCCCTGAGCAAGATCCCCGGCGTGGCTGCGCTCGCCTGGCAAACCTACATGCGCGAGAACGGCGCCAAGGAAAAAAACTAGCCCAGGTCGCCCGCCGGATCGCTGAGCACAACCATGCGCGCCACTCTGCCCAACAGCCACAGCAGCCGGGTCCAGACCCGTCCAGCCCCATGGGTGGGCTGCTCTCGCAGCTTGCGGCCGTGGGTGCGTTTGACGCGCAGGGCGAGCCAGACCCCGGGGGCGACATCGTGTACCTGTGGCCCGAATGCGTTGATGCATGGGGCCACTGGCAGCAGCTGCAAACCCAGTGGCGCACCGGCGTGGCTGGCGCCACGGGCCTCGACTACAGCGGCGTGCGCGCCTACCTGGACGAGCACGGCATCGAGCCCGGCCCCGAGCGGCGCGAGCTGTTCGCTTGCCTGCAGGCCTGCGAATTCGCAAGCCTTGAAGCGTGGTCCGAGCTGCGCGCCAAAGAGTCACCGCCACCACCTCCAACCAACCGGTAACGCTGCATGACCGCACCCATTGGCATCACCCTCAGTCTCGACGGCGTACAAGCCACAGAGCAAGGCCTGCGCCGTGTGGCTGGCGGGGTGGACGCCGTTGGTGTGTCCGCCAAGCAGACGGCCGCCGCATTGCGTGGCGTGCCGGCACAGTTCACCGATATCGTCACCAGCCTGGCCAGTGGCCAGCAGCCGCTCACCGTCTTCCTGCAGCAGGGCGGCCAGCTCAAGGACATGTTCGGCGGCGCGGGCAATGCGGCCAAGGCGCTGGGCGGGTATGTGGCGGGGCTGATCAGCCCCTTCACGCTGGCAGCTGCGGCGGGGGTGGCCCTGGCCGTGGCGTACAAGCAGGGCAGTGCCGAGGCTGATGCCTACGCCCGCTCCATCGCCCTCACGGGCAATGCCGCTGGCGTCACCACCTCGCAGCTGCAGGGTATGGCAGAGCGTGTGTCGGCCGTGGTGGGCACCCAGTCCAAGGCCGCCGAGGTGGTGGCCCAGCTGGTGGGCACTGGCGGTGTTGCATCGCAGAGCCTGGAGCAGTTCACCGCCACCGCCATCCGGCTGGAGCGCAATGCGGGCGTCGCCGTGAAAGACACGGTGAAGGAGTTTGCCGAGCTGGGCAAGGAGCCTGTGGAGGCTGCCAAAAAGCTCAACGAGCGCTACAACTACCTCACGGCGGCGGTGTACGAGCAGATCAAGGCGCTGCAAGAGCAAGGCAAGGCCAGCGAGGCCGCGGCACTCTCTCAGCAGACCTACGACAAGGCCATGAGCCTGGTGGCGTCCACGCTGGAGGGCAGGCTGGGCTATGTCGAGCGTGCATGGCGCGCGGTGGGCGATGCGTCCAAATGGGCATGGGACAAGATGCTCAACGTGGGCCGTCCCGACACGCTGAAGGACCAGCTCGACCGCGCCCGCGCAAACCTTGAACAGCGGCTGAACACCCCCTTGGCGGTGGACAACCCCGCCATGCGCGCGTCCCGTGAAAAGGGCATCGAGGCCCTGCGCAACGAAATCAACCTGCTGCAGGAGCAGGAGCGCATGATGCGCCGGGGCGCAGACGCCCAGGCTGATCGCGCCAAGGCCGAGAAGGCAGGCATTGACGCAGCCGATGCGCTGCTCAAAACCCAGGACAAGGGCCTCACCAAGCAGCAGCAGATGAATGCTGCGCTCAAGGAATACCGCACGCAGCTGGAGGCGCTGCGGGCCGTCAATCCCAACTCCGATCGCCTGGCTCCCGATGCCGTGGCGCGTGGCGAGCGTGCCATCCGCGACCAGTTCAAGGACCAGGCTGGTGCCTCCACTGGCGAGTCCGAGCTGGCCACCATCAAGGCCAAGATCACCGAAACTGAAAAGTACATCGAGGCCCTGCGCACGCAAGGCCTGGAGGGTGCCAAGCTCAACGACGGCGAGCGGATGGCCCTCAAGATCAAGGAAGACCTCAAGACCAGCATCACCGGCACCGCCCGCGCCAACAAAGAGCTGGCCCTGGTAGAGGCTGAAAAGCTCGGCCTGGTGCAGCGCGCGGCAGCAGCTGAAGAGCAGCGCCAGAAGGCCGTCAAAAAGTCCACCGACGAATACGCCAAGCTGGTCGAGAGCACCTTCAAGGCCGCCGACGCACTGCAAGACCAGGCGGACAAGCAAGAGGCCGCCAACGCTGTGTACGGCAAGGGTGCTGCCGCCATCGATGAGCTGGCCCTGGCCACCCTCAAGTCGCGCATGGCCGAGGCCCAGGCCTCCGACAGCTTCAGCGAAAAATTCATCGCCGCGCTGGAGGCCCAGATCCAGGCGCAGGAGCGCCTGAACGCCGCCCGCGCCGAAGGCCGGTTCAAGGAGATGAACGAATCCCTGGACCGCGAACTGGCCGCCGCCAACCAGCAGGCCGCGCTGTACCAGGACGAGCTGCGCCTTACCGGCCTGTCGGCCCTGGAACGCGCCAAGATCGTCGCCCTGCGCCAGTCTGAGCTGGAGCTGGCCCGCGACCTCGAAAAGATCGAGCAGTCCGGCCTGGAGGACGCTGACAAAGAGCAGCTGCGCATCAAGGCCCGCGAAAAGCAGCGCGTGGCAGGCTCTGCCGCCGTCAACAAGGTCATTCAGGACGATTTCACCCGCACGTCCGAAACCATCGAGCGCTCGCTTACCGACGCGCTGCTGCGCGGCTTCGAATCGGGCAAGGGCTTTGCCAAGAACCTGCGCGACACCATCGTCAACATGTTCAAGACGCTGGTGCTGCGGCCCATCATCAGCGCCATCATCAACCCCGTGGCGGGCGCCATCACCGGCGCGCTGGGCCTGGCTGGCACTGCCAGCGCGGCCACTGCTGCTGCCAGCGGCGGCGGCATCCTGGGCAGCGCTGGGGGCATTCTCAGCGGCGTGGGTGCGTTGGCTGGCAACTTCGGCGCAGGCATCACAACTGGCCTCGGACAGCTGATGAGCGGCAACATCATCGGTGGACTGCAACTGGGTGGCGGCCTGATCGGGTCGGGGGCTACGGCTGGCGGGCTGGGCACCATCATGGGGGTGCTGGGCCCCATCGCCCTGGGCATCGGTGCCCTGGTGGCCATCAGCAAGGCCACCAAGGGCGAAACCCGCACCGGCGGCCAGTTCGGCGTGTCGTTCGATGGCACCGTGACCAACCAGCGCCGCGATCAGGTCTACACCTACCAGGGCCAGCAGTTCGACCGCGACTTCTCCAACGGCCAGCGCAATGCGCTCATCGCGGGCCAGGCCTACCGCCTGGAGGGCGACCCGGTGCAGAACGAGCAGGCCATCCGCGATGCGGTGTCTGGCACGGCCAGCGGCATCAATGCCTTCCTGAAGGCGCTGGGCAGCAAGGCCACGCTGACGGGCTTCTCTGCGGGCCTGGAAACCTCCAGCAAGGGCCGGGGCGGTGTGTTTGCGGGCGGCATCTTGTCCGACGGCACCACCTTCGGTGAGAGCGGCAAGGGCGACAACTACGCGGGCACGTTGTACGAAAAGTTCAGCACCAACAGCCCCGACTTCAAGACCGCTCTGGAGAACTTCACGCTCGACCTGAAGCAGTCCACTATCCAGGCGCTGCAGTCCGTCACCGACATCCCGCAGACCGTGCAGAAGATGCTCAAGGGTGTGGATGCCGAGGCCCTGAGCGAAGAGGCTGCGAACGCGCTGCTGGAGTCCATCAACGCCCAGATCGTTGGGGTGCAGAACCTCACCACCGCCTTCGAGGCTATGGGCCTGGACAAGCTGGCAGAGATGGGTTTCGACGCCGCTGCAGGCCTGGCCGCCGCTGCCGGTGGCTTCGACAAGCTGCAAACCAACCTCAACACCTACTACGACAACTTCTACACCGACGCGGAAAAGCGCGCCAACCTGCAAAAGCAGGTGGACAAGCAGTTCGCCGAGCTGGGCATTGACGTGCCCAAGAACCGCGACGAATTCCGCCGCCTGGTGGAGGGCACGCTGGAACAGGTCGATGTGCAGGACAAGGCCCGCGCCTCCCTGTCCAAGCAGATCAACGACGCCATCGCAGGCGCTGGCAAAGACGGCTTCACCCTGGCCGATGCCGCCGGCCGCAGCATCGTGTCGGGCATCAACCCGAACCTGCTGGGCAATGGCCCCGCCGACCCGGCGCTGGCTGGCAAGCTCAACGGGTTCCTGGCTGGCGTCAGCGACCTGGCCGCCAAGGGCCTCGACCCGGAAGCATTCGACAAGGGACTGGCTGGGCTGATCGATGTGAACGCCGAGGTGCTGGGCATCGGCAAGGACGCCTCCAAGACGGCCGCCACGCTGCTGGCCCTGTCTGGCACCTTCGCCCAACTGAACGAAAGCGCCGACGACGCTGCGGCCCGCATCGCCAAAGAGCAGGCCGACGCCCGCGACAAGGCCCTGCGCGGCCTGGAGCGCGCCATCGACGCAGAAAAGAAGGCGCTGCAGACTCAAATCGACGTGGCGCGCGAAGTGGCCGACACCATGAGCGGCCTGTTCGACCTGCTCAAGACCAACGTGCAAGAGCTGTACGGCGAAGTGGACTCCACCCGCGCCATGCTGGCCGTGCAGGGCAACGACTTCATCACCCAGGCGCTGGCCACCGCCCGCACAACGGGTTCCCTGCCCGACCAGACCCAGCTGTCAGACGCCATCAGCGCCGCGCGCGGCGGCCTGGACTCCAGCGGTTACGCCAGCCAGTTCGAGCTGGACCGCGACCGCCTGGTGCTGGCCGGCAAGCTGTCGGAGCTGGAAGGCCTGACGGGCAAACAGCTCTCCAGCGCCGAGCGCACGGTGAAGGAGTTGGAAGCACAAAGCAAGCAACTGGACCAGACGCTCGAATACTGGAAACAGCAGATCGACATTGCCAACGGCACGTATGAGGCGACGCTGAGCGTGGCTGATGCGGTCAAGAGCCTTGAAAAGCTGATGTTCCCGAACGCGAGCGAAACCGGCAACCTGAAGCCTGAAAAGATCGGCGGCAGCAGTGGCGGTGCTGGCTTCGGCCCTGGCATGGGCGGTGGCACATCCACGCCCGCCAAGATCGACGCGACCACAGGCAAACGCACCTTCTCTGATGGCAGCGTGGACTACCTGACGGAAAACGAGCTGGACCTGTATCGACGCGGAATTCTGGGCAAGGTCACGTATTTCGACGTGGGCACCGACTACGTGCCACGCGACATGCTGGCCATGGTCCACGAGGGCGAAAAGATTGTGCCCAAGGCCTACAACCCGGCCGCGAATCCGGGCATGGGCGGTGGCAATGGGCAGATGGAAGCGCTCATGGCTGCTTTGCTGGAGCAGAACGCGCGCCTTGAAACCCGCCTGGCAGCCATCGAGGGGCACACGCAGGACACCAGCCGCGCCACCAACGGCAACCCGATATCCCCGGTGCCTATGGCGCTTGTTGAGGACGAAACCGTATGAACATCCTCGTCCCCATCACTATCACCGACGCCATGATCGGCGCGGGCACCACCATCGCAGAGCCTGCAGCTGGTGAAACGGCTTGGGTGTCTGCTGGGAACTACGTGCTGGGCGACCGCCGCATTCGCGCCATCACCCACCGCGTTTACGAGTGCGTCCAAGCGCACACCGGGCGTACGGCGCTGCCTGAGGTTGACACCGCCTACTGGCTCGACGCCGGACCCACCCAGCGCTACGCCCCATTCGACACCTATACCAACACGGCGGCCACGGCCACCGCCAGCATCACCTACGTGCTGAGCCCAGGCTATTTCAATGCAATCAGTCTGTACGGCCTCACCGGCACGCAGATCGTGGTGAGCGTGAAAGATGCCCCTGGCGGCACGGAGATCTACCGCTACCCGGCCACCGGCGCCGCCAGTCTCACCGAGCCGCCCACCGGCTGGTACGACTATATGTTCGGAAAGCGCCGGCCCATCCAGAAGCTGGTGCTGAGCAATCTGCCCATTCGTCCCGCGGCCGAGCTGACCATCACCGTCACGGCCGCCTCGGGCGTTGCTGTCGGCATCGGAATGATCAATGTGGGCGACCTCACGCCACTGCTCGGCGATGCAGAGTGGGGCGGCGTCACGGGCGGTGCATCGGCAGAGCCCACCAGCTACAGCTACATCAAGACCAACGACGACGGCACCACCACCATCAAACGGCGCGGCAAGTCCACCAACCTACGTGCAACGGTGGTCATCCCTCGCCAGAAGGCAGACGCAGCCCTGGCCACGGTGCAGCAGGTGCTCGATGTGCCTGTGTCGTGGATCGCAACCACCTCCCAAGGCTTTGACGGCCTGAACGTCTTTGGCATCGGCAGCTGTTCGATGAGCTACGACAGCTTTGGCATCGCCACCCTGCAGGTCAATGTGAAAGGACTCATCTGATGGCAATCGTTGCCCCAACCCCGGTTGATGCGCTTCCTACGGCGCCAGACCCCAATGACCGCGCGACGTTCGATTCCCGGGCGTATCCGTTCCAGCAGGCGCTCAGCGGCGCCTATCGCATGCAGATGAACGCGCTAGCCGAGAACGTCAACAACAACGCTGAAGAGGCGAGTCTTGCAAGCACTGCAGCCGTGACAGCGGCGGCCTCTGCATCCACGGCAGCAAGCCAGGCCGTTGCCGCCGCCAACTTTAAGGGCGAGTGGCCAGACCTGACTGGCCCCCTGAACAAACCCGCCTGCGTCAAGCACAACGGCCGGTTCTGGATGCTGCTCAACAACCTGGCCGATGTCACCACCAGCCAGCCAGGCGTGTCGGCCGACTGGACATCACTCAACGTGGGGCAGGTGTCGGCGCGCATCGGTTCCAACACCAACGCTGTGTCCGGCGTGTTCTACATCGCCACCACGGCGGGCATCACGCTCACCATCCCTGCGGGCTTCACGGCGGATGACTTTGTGGGCGGGCGCAACGCCTCGGGCGGCGGCTGCTTCATCAACTGGGGGGCCTACACGGTGTCAGGCGAGACACCCGAGGCCCCCATGTCCTGGCCCAACCGGGGCCGGTTTAACGCTGTCTACGACGGGAGCACCTTCGCATGATCACATTCAACCAGGCATTCGGCGGTGGTTCCGCATCGGGGGCGCTCGGCGGGTGGGCTTTGCCCATCCTGGTGTCCAAGTCCATCACCATCGCCAGCAAGGGCAAGTTGCAAATTGCTGCCATGGGTGGCACCGGCTCCGGTGGTTTCACCACCACCGGCGGCGAAGGCGCTACGGGGGCGAACTCTGCACCCTGGGGCGTCAAGATCATCAATGTCGCTGTCGGCGATGTGGTCGAGTTTGTGATTGGCGCTGGTGGCGCTGGGCAGACGGTGGCGGGTAGCGGCATAGCTGGCAATGCCACGCTGGTCAAGCTCAATGGCACGACCATCATGACCTGCAACCCCGGTGAGCCGGGTATCAAGGGCGCTTCGTTCCCTTTGATCCAGACCGCCCCGACTGCGACTGTCGTGGGCGCGGATTACTGGGTGCCGGGCCTTCGCGCTGGGCAGCTTGCAGCGGGCACGTTGGGTTCCGGCGGTGCTGCGGTGGACGTGTTCCGCACGGGCCTCGGTCGCTCCACCGGCACGCCGGGCGGTAGCGTGGGGGCGGACGGCAACTCAAACGGTACTTTTTACACGGCGCCCCTGGCTCTGCCTTCTTTCGAGCTGGGCATCAGCTTCCTTGGGCTCAACACGGCGGGCCTGGCTGGCGTTGGTGGCAATCAGACAACGACGGCAGGTGGCCTGTTTGCAGGCGGTTCGGGCTCCATCTCTGGCTCTGCTTCTCCTGGCAAAGGTGGACGTGGCGCAGGCGGCGGTGGCGGCTACGCAGGCACCACCAGCGGCGCTGGTGGCGACGGCTATGCATTCATCGTGTTCCAACCAGAGGCTTGATTGACCATGACACAGCGAATCGAAATTCTCGAAAACGGTGTCGTGGTCGGCACCATCATTGCAGACGAAGAGGCTGCAGAGCAGCTCTATCCCGGCGCGTGGCGCGTGGCAGAGCAGCAGGGGGAGCCGGCACCACCGGCCGACCTGCGCATCACCCGTCTGGCCTTCCTTGATCGCTTCACCGATGCAGAGGCTGTGGCCATCGACCTGGCGAGCCTCGGCGCCACGGTGCAAGCGGCAGGACTGCGGCGCTACCTGCACAAGGTCAACTCGGCCCAGCACATCGACCTGGCCCGAGCTGACCTGCAGGCCGGTGTGCAGGCGCTGGAGGCGGCCGGCCTGCTGGCTGTGGGCAGGGCCGAGCAGATACTGACCGCGCCCATAACCGACATCGAGCGCTACAAGGGGCCCTGATGCGTGCCGCCTTCTACCGGGGCACTCGTCCAGGCCTGCAGGGCCTGTACAGCCGCGCTGTGCGCGTCATCGAGCGCGGGCCCTACAGCCACTGCGAAATCGAGTTCGGTGACGGCTGGTGCGGCTCTGCCTCGCTTATTGACGGCGGGGTGCGGCTCAAGCGCATTGAGTTCGATGCCGAGCACTGGGACTTTTTCGACCTGCCGCCAGCGCTGGAGGTGTACGCCCGCGACTGGTTCGAGTTCCACGTCGGCGAGCCCTACGACCTGCCCGGCAACCTGCGCTTTGTGCTGCCCTGGATCGCCGACAGCGAGCGCGGCTGGTTCTGCAGCGAAGCCTTCGGCGCCGCCCTGCGCTGGCAAGAGCCATGGCGCCACGGCCCCAACGGCGCTGCCGCCCTGGTCCGCACCATGTACCCACAACAACCACAACAAAACGCACCAAGCCTGGGAGGGATTGCGCATGCCTGAGCCAACGTCCACCGCCGCCGGCATCGCCACCCTGGCGGCCACAGCGATGTCAACCACCGCCATCACCGCCTTCGGCGTGCCCCTCGGGTTGCGTGCGGACCTGCTGGTGGCGGGGTTCTTTGGCGGCATGAGTGCCGTCTTCATCCTCAACAGCGTGCCCAGCACTGGTGACACGTGGATCGAGCTGGTGCGCACCACGTTCAAACGCATGTCGGTGGTGGCGGCCTCCAGTTTCACGGCGGGCTACCTCACGCCCATGTTTGCTGTGCCATCCATCGTGGGTGAGCCCTGGCAGCTTGGCGCCGCCTTTGTGGTGGGTGCCTTCGCGCAGCGCATGCTCATGCTGGCCCGCGACAAGGTGGGCGGGCAGGGGGGTAAGGCGGGCGGTTCTACAGATGCTGGAGGTGCGCCATGAGCACGGTCTTGCTGCTGCTGCACTGGGTGGCCGGCTTCATCGTGCTGGCCGAAGCGCTCAACAAGCTGGAGCGCACCGCGCCGTGCGCCCCGGGCCTCACCCCGCGCGAGCGCGTCACGGCCTGGCTCAAGGGCTTTGCCTGGCTGCTGCTGGGCCTGGGGGGCGCTGGCGCCCTCATCACGCCGCTGCTGCCGCTGGAGCGGCCCACCTTGCAAGACGTGTGCGTGATGCTGGGCTTTGCCGTGCTGATCGTGCGCACCCGCGTCAAGGAGGGCTAGCCCATGTCCCTGTACCTTGACCTTGTAGACCGCGTGCTCTCGCACGAAGGTGGCTATGTCAACGACCCCAACGACCCGGGCGGCGAAACCAAGTGGGGCATCAGCAAGCGCAGCTATCCGCACCTGAACATCAAGGACCTGACGCGCCAGGACGCCATTGCCATTTACCACCGCGACTTCTGGCAGCGCGTGCAGGGCGACAAGCTGCCGGTGCCGTTTGTCTTCCAGGCCCTCGATGCGGCCGTGAACCATGGCATTGGTAACGCTGTGCGGTGGATCCAGCGGGCCGCCGGTGTGGCTGACGACGGAGTGATTGGCCCTGTCACCCTGGCCGCTGTGGCGCGGCAAGAGCCCGCCGACCTGGTGCTCAACTTCAACGCCGAGCGGCTGGAGTTCTACGCCAAGCTGCAGACCTTCGACCACTTTGGGCGGGGGTGGACGCGCCGGGTTGCCAAAAACCTGCGGTACGCCGCGCGGGACAACTGACCATGCGCGTCACCTTCCTCAACCAGCCCCTGCTCAAGCCGCACGGCAACGGCGACGAATGGGTGCTGCACGAAGACTTTGCCGCCCTCATCGAGACCGACACCGCCGACGACTCCGCGGTGATCACCGTGCCCCGGGGCTTCATCACCGACCTGGCCAGCGTGCCCCGCCTGCCGGTGATGTTCATGGCCTTCGAGGGCAAGGCCCGCCGCTCGGCCGTGCTGCACGACTTTCTGTACGAAAGCCAGTACCCCCGCGCGTGGGCCGATGCGGTTTTCTACGCCGCCATGAAAAACGAGGTCAACAACCTCGACCAATACCTGATGTGGCTGGCCGTCCGCTTGGGCGGGCAGGGCGCATGGGCCAACTCAATTCCCTTACCACCCGAAACCGAAAGGCAAGCACCATGAAAAAGAACGTCCTCGCCCTCTGCATCGCCGCCGCCCTGGTGGCCATGTCCGGCTGCAGCAGCTTCAAAGTGGGCGCTGCCTGCTACATCCCCCACGGGGTCACTGGCCAGTGCTCGGCCACCACTGTGGCGCCTGGTGTCGTACCTGCTGGAGCTGCGGCCGCAACCGGCGCCAGCCAGGCCCAGCCATCAAAGCCGCCCACCACCGGCGTGTAGTTTCCCAATCGCCGGCTGCGCGCCGGCGTTACGCCGTGGGCATCTTGTCGAAGTCAGCCAGCGGCATTTCGGTGCCGTCATGCGCCACCAGCGCGCCGGCTGTTGAGTCCGCGACTTCAATAGGGCGGTCATTGAACTTGGCCTTGTCCACCTTATAGGCGCTCCCCATGGATGAGGCGCCGTAGAGGCGGCAAAGAGCCAGGTCTTCGGCCTGCTTCTGGGTCAGGACCAGCTTCTGCGGCGTCTTGCCTGGGTGCTTGATCCAGTGCGTGCGGAAGGCGTTCGACACCCGGCGGTGCAGTTCTGCCATGCCGGGGTGGTGCGGGGGAAGGTCAACGATGTTCTGGGTAGCCATGGCCGGGGATTTTCAGCCCAAAACAGAAAGGCGAATGCATGCACTCGAACAAGCGCCGTGCTACCGGCCTTGGCGGCAAGTCCGTCAAGGCCCAGAAAGACAAACAACTCCGAGACCAGCGCGAGCTGGCCAGGGAGTTGCAGGAGAGGGTGCAGCGGCAGGCCGTCCCGCAAAGGGATGACGGGCCATTACCTCGCATCGATTAGCATGTTCTCCTAATAAGGAGTGGTATGGCTACTTTTGATCCTGGCAGCAATGAATTTCTCGGAGCAATCGCTGGCTCTCTCGTGGGTGGTGCTATCGCGCTGTGCGGAGTCTGGCTAACATTTTGGCAACAGCGAAAGGCAAAGGAGTATGCTGAACTTCAAGCTACGCATAACCTGTTGATGTCAATTCAGGATGAGATAAATGCGCTGCTCTTGATGTATCAGACATCCGTGCGAGAGTCATTATTGGCCCTTCAGGATGGGCAGCCTCTCATGATAGTTTGGCCTGTAACGCACGAGAGATTTTCGGTCTACGAGGCAAATGCAGCAGCTCTCGGGGCAATAGCTGACGATGACTTGCGATCAAAAATTGTTCGGTTCTACATCATGGTCAGTGGTCTCATCGCGACATTCAAATTCAATACGGAGCTGATCGGGCGGTTTGAGGGTTTTGACTTCCTCAGTCGTCACACTGGATCGCAAGAGGCTCGCGCTCAGGCAAATGGCGTGATCCGGCAGTTAATTGAATACGCTCCAAAAATCAAAACGCGGGATCAGCTTACTGTGACTTTGGCGGCCGATGTGATTTCTTCTATTAAGCAGTATTTAGATACGCATCCCATTAAAAAATAGCCCCGCCTAAAACGGCGCCGGAGACTCCACCACCTCCACCGGCCCAATCCCTCGATACAGCACTTCGCCCGTGTGCTTTACGGTCACCGCCCAGCGGTCGGCCTCCACTTGTTCCACCAGGTAGGCCGCAGCCTCAAGCGGCAGCACCAGCTCGTCAGGCAAGCCGCCGTACCAGGTGGGCGTGCGCAGCAGGGTGGGGTAGGGGATCAGGTCCTGACGTGGGTCTTGTGCCATTGTTCGCTCACTGGGGGTTCGTTGCCGGTGCGCTCTTCCACCGGCATTTTCTTCATCCACTTGCGCGCATCAAAGCGCGGCAGAGGTGGGGCATTGGGGGCGCTGCAGGGGCGCACCAGCCACAGCTGCTCGTATTCGTAGCTGCGGCCGCTGCTGGAGTCGATGACATGCCCGCGCAGCAGAAAGCCATCGCCCACCACGTCCACAAACTCCGGCTCGAACAGAATCATCAGGGTGAGGGGGTGCGACACCCATTCCCCCAGCAGATCCACGCGCCGCACGGTGCGCCTGGCCGCGCACTGATCGTGGGACATGTGCTGCATGCGTAGCAGCCCACGCGATGGCTCTGGCCATTCGTCGGGGCGCAGGCGCAGGCCTTGAGCGCGCAGTGGAGTAACTTCGCAGAACATAAAATTCAGCGTAGGTAACAGCGTAAGTTATATGGAAGTCTTTTAAGTTTCATTGGGGAATATGAGAATCAAGGATCACAATATTCATGCCGACATTGTGCCTTGACGGGCGCAGGGGAATGCCACAGGGGCCGTGCTGGGCATACCAAAGCCTGCGGTTTTTTGGTGACTGAGTGCTGCATGGGCCCCGCAGACGTACTTCTTGCACTGCGCGTGCACGGAAGTCCGCATTCAGAGAGTGCCATGCACCACGACTGCTGCAGCTCGGTGCGGATTTTTGGACCTGCCGGTGCCCCGGTGTTAGACGTTTGCGGATCGAGCGCGGCCTGACAGTGCCTCAGCCTTGGTGCGTGGGGCGTAGAAGAGGGCTTGGCGCTCGTGCCGCCTGCTGCGCTCTGCGAATCAGGCCCGGAGCGCCTCGGACGCTGCCAGGCGGTCCAGCTCTGCGCACACATCGGCCATGCGGCCGGCAATTACCAGGCGGCAGGTGCCTGTGTCAGAGGCCCGACGCAGCACCCGGGTGGATTGTGGTGGGCAGTGGTCTACACCCACCGACGCCAAGAAGGCCTGTCGTTTGCTGCCGGCCATGTGTGTTGGCAGGAAGGAGCGGTGGGTGGCAGAGGGTCTGGTCGGGCTTTCCGGCGTTCGTGCTGGAGGTTTGGCGGTAAAGGGCCAATTTCCGCGCAATGGACGTTGCGCCTGTGGCTCTGTGGAGTTGCTGGGAACCAGGGCTTGGGCGTCGTCGCTGCGGGAGGCCGATGTTGGGGAGTTGTCTGGCCTGGCACGTCTCATGCCGACTGGCTGTGCCCGCAGGTCCAGTCTGTCTTTGGGGGCACCGGCTGGGTTGGCAAGCAGCTTTTTAAGACTGCGAAGAGGGTTCTGCACAGCAGACAGGGTGAACAAAGCAATTCCCATGTGAAAACTCCGAAAGTCGGGGGTTGAACATAGGCAGGATTGCAAAGTGGTCGAACACCAGTGCAGACAGACGCAGTGCGAGTTGATCCCTCGACAGTGCAGCCAGCTGCTCCGCCGATCCATCAAGCATTGCCTGAGAGGCCTTGGCATTCAACGGGACCTGCACCGCAGGGCTGGTGAATCGGTTGTATCCGTTCACCAAACGCCCGCCACCCACGGTGCGGCCCCTGGGGCACAAGCTACATCAGCATGGTGTTGCGGATAAGTCCCACTGCCAGTCCTTCGATTTCGAAAGGCTCGCCGGGCTGCACCACGATCACAGGATAGTCGGGGTTTTCGGGCAGCAACTCGATGGCAGTGGCCGTGCGGCGAAGTCGCTTGACGGTGACATCATCGCCCAGGCGGGCCACGATGATCTGACCATTGCGAGCCTCACGGGTGGACTGCACGGCGAGCAAGTCACCGTCCATGATGCCGGCGTCGCGCATGGACATGCCCCGCACCTTGAGCAAGTAGTCGGGCTTGTGTTGGAAGAGGCTGTTTTCCACGCTGTAGGTCTGGTCCACATGTTCCTGCGCGAGAATGGGCGACCCCGCAGCCACCCGACCTACCAGGGGCAAGACCAGCTGCGACAGACCCGGGATGGGCAGACTGAATTGGTTGCCACGGGCTGCGTTGATGGAGCGAACTGTGTCTCCGCGCAAGCGGATGCCGCGCGAGGTGCCGCTGACCAGTTCGATCACCCCTTTGCGGGCCAGGGCCTGCAGGTGCTCTTCGGCCGCGTTGGCTGACTTGAAACCCAGCTCGGCCGCGATTTCTGCGCGGGTGGGAGGCGCGCCGGTGCGTGCGATGGCGGTCTGGATGAGATCCAGAATCTGCTGCTGGCGGGCGGTGAGTTTGGGGTTGTCGAGCATGGTGGTTTCCGGTGCAGGCGGTTACAGTGGCGAGCAACTGTTTTTTAATCCAGTAACTGTATTTTTCACCAGTTTTTCGGAGTATGCAAGTGAGTGGGCAAAAAATTGTGGTTTTGGGCACCGGTGGCACGATCGCGGGCACCTCTGCACAGGCGGGAGACAACATCGGCTACACCGCGGCCCAGGTGGGGGTGGAGCAACTTCTGACGGCCGTGCCAGGCTTGCAGGCACTGGCAGGGGGCGCCTTGGCTGCAGAGCAGGTGGCGCAGATCGACAGCAAGGACATGGATTGCGAGGTGTGGCGCACGCTGGCACTGCGGTGCGCGCACCATTTGAGCGACCCGGAGGTGAGAGGTGTGGTCATCACCCATGGCACGGACACCCTGGAAGAGACCGCGTGGTTTTTGCACGAGGCGCTGGATGCGCGCAAGCCCGTGGTACTGACCTGTGCCATGCGGCCCGCCACAGCCCTGACCCCCGATGGACCCCAGAATCTGCTGGACGCTGTGGCAACGGTATTGGCACCCGGTGCCACAGGTGTGCTGGCTGTTGCGGCGGGTGAAGTGCATGGCGCACGGTATGTGCAAAAGATGCATCCCTACCGCGTCAATGCCTTCAGCTCGGGCGAGGCCGGTCCTTTGGGATGGGTGGAAGAGGGCGTGGTCCGCTGGACATGCAATAGCCCGGTAGCGTATGTCAATCATGTCGATAATGCTATAAAAAATATAGTGAATGCTGTTGCCTGGCCCTGGGTGGAAATCGTCATGAACCATGCAGGCGCGTCGGGCAGGGCGGTTGATGCTCTGGTGCGAGAGGGGGTGCAGGGCCTCGTGGTGGCTTGCACCGGCAATGGCACGATCCACCACGATCTGGAGGCTGCCCTGGTGCGAGCGCAGGACGCCGGGGTGCGAGTGGTGCGCTCCACCCGCTGCGCGGAGGGGCAGGTGCTGCCCAAGCCGGGGGATGCGCTGCCCGCCTCGCAGGGCCTGTCGCCGGTCAAGGCGCGGGTTGCTCTGATGCTGGATTTGCTGCGGGCGGATTGATCGAAAAAGACTGCCAGCCGTGTTCACCGCACTCAAGACACACGCCTGGGCTTATCCCGCGCTCGAAGTCGTCCACATTGTGGGCATTGCGCTGTTGCTGGGCAATCTGGTGTTGCTGGAGTTGCGGGTGTTTGGGCGCGGTGCGGCCTTGCCGATGAAAGACCTCGCGCGGCTGGGTCTGACTTTGGCCGTGTGCGGCTTTGGATTGGCGGCAGTATCGGGTCTGTTGATGTTTGCCACCCAGCCTCCGGAGCTGCTCAGCAACCGCGCCTTTACCTTGAAGATGCTGTTGTTAATGCTTGCGGGCTGTAACGCGGCGTGGTTTCATGCACGCGGTTCGCTTGCACGCCTGGACGGGTTGGCACGTCTGCAGATGCTGGTGTCCACCGTGATCTGGCTGTCGGTGGTGGCCTGTGGCCGCTGGATTGCGTACCTTTGATATGCCCCCTTGAACCGGGTTTTATTCCTACGGGAGTCTTTATGGGCTTGCAACGTCGCCATGTGCTGATCGCCGCCAGTGCCTTGCCTTTGGGGGTGCACGCCCACCATGGCTGGAGCAGTTTCGATGCAGACCGACCGCTGTATCTGGAGGGCACAGCGCGCAAAGTGCGCTGGCAAAACCCGCACGCAGAGCTGGAGCTGGAACTGCCCGTTGCGCTCCGGTTGCCAGCGGACCTTGCGCAACGCGCCATCCCCGCGCAGACAGCGCCAGTGGATGGCCGCGCGCTGCTGGCCAAAACGGTGCTGCCGACCCGCAAGGACCGCGTCTGGGAGATTGAGCTGGCGCCGCTAACCCGCATGCAGGCGTGGCAGGTGCCAGAGATCAAGCCAGGCACCGCCGTATCAGTCGTGGGTTTTGGCCTGCGGGACGAAAAGGGCGAGGCGGTACTGCGCGCCGAGTACCTGTTTGTGGACGGCAAATCCTACGGCCTGCGGTCCAGTCCTGCCTGAGTCAACGCACACGCCCGCAGCAGGCGGCTGTCGCGGCTGCCGTGCTTCAAGGCGGCCCATGAAAAAAGCGACGCCCTGGTGCGGTGCGTCGCTTTGATGGGGCTTGACCGCCCAACGTGTGTCAGGCGGTTTTTTGCTCCTAGTTCAATGTATCAGCTGGCCAGCGCCTGCAGCGCGCGTGCGGTGATCTCGTCCACACTGCCGGTGCCGCTGATGGCGCGGTACTTGGGCGCCACAGCGGGTTCGTCCTTGGCCCAGTTGCTGTAGTAATCCACCAAGGGGCGCGTCTGGTCGCTGTAGACCTGCAGGCGCTTCTTGACGGTTTCTTCCTTGTCGTCTTCGCGCTGGATCAGTTCTTCGCCGGTCACGTCGTCCTTGCCTTCCACTTTGGGGGGGTTGAACTTGACGTGGTAAGTGCGGCCGCTGGCGGGGTGCGAGCGGCGGCCGCTCATGCGCTCAATGATGGCGTCAAAGGGCACATCGATTTCGAGCACATAGTCCAGCTTGACGCCTGCGGCCTTCATGGCGTCGGCCTGGGGAATGGTGCGGGGGAAACCGTCGAACAGGAAGCCGTTGGCACAGTCTGCCTGCGTGATGCGCTCCTTGACGAGACCGATGATGATGTCGTCACTGACCAGGGCGCCCGAATCCATCACGGCCTTGGCCTGCAGGCCCAGGGGGGTGCCGGCCTTGACCGCTGCGCGCAGCATGTCGCCGGTGGAGATCTGGGGGATGCCGTACTTCTGGCAGATGAACGTGGCTTGCGTGCCCTTTCCGGCGCCAGGCGCGCCCAACAGAATCAGTCTCATGGATGTCCTCGAAGGTTAGAAATCGGGTGGCGCCGCTGGCGGGGACGTTCGAAGGGCGCCTGAAGCCGTTCTGTGCGCCCGGGATGCGGTGCTCTCGTTACAGTTGAGGATAGCATGTGACCACCTTGCGCTGACTTACATGGGTGACCGTTTCTAGGTCGGCGCCTCCACGTGCCCACCACGGCGCCCCGCTGTACGTCCCCAGTGCGTTGAAAGTGCGCCCGCAGCGCACACCGCATAGCGGCGCCAGAGCGCTTTCAGCGAAACAGCGCGCGCACCCGCTCCAGGTCCTCCGGCGTATCCACGCCAGGGCCGGGCGCTGCGTCTGCCAGGTGCACTGCGATGTGGTGGCCATGCCAGAGTGCGCGCAGCTGCTCCAGGGCCTCCACCGCCTCGGTCGGTGCTGGCGCCAGCTGCGGAAATTTCCGCAAGAACCCTGCGCGATAGCTGTAGATGCCCACGTGCCGCAGCGGTGCAAAGCCTTGCAGTGCCTTGACGCCGGGCTGGGCGGCCTGTGCCGCGCCCTCCCACCAGGCCGTGCTCGCGTGGTCGCGGCCAAAAGGGATGGGTGCACGGCTGAAGTAATGGGCCAGACCCCGCGCGTCCAGCACCACCTTCACCACATTGGGGTTGGTGTAGTCGGCCAGGGACGCAATGGCATGGGCAGCGGTACCCATGCTGGCTTCGGGGCGCTTTCCATCACGGTCTTGCAGCAGGCTTGCCACGGCATTGATGAGGCCGGGGTCTATCAGCGGCTCGTCACCCTGCACATTGACCACGATGTCGTCGCCGTCCAGCCCCAGCTGTATGCATGCCTCGGCCAGCCGGTCGCTGCCGCTGGCGTGGTCGGTGCGGGTCATGACGACATCCACGCCATGCACTGCGCAGGCTTGCAGGATGCGGGCGTCGTCGGCCGCCACCACGACGCGGGTTGCGGCGCTCTGCGCAGCACGCCGGGCCACGCGCACCACCATGGGCAGGCCCGCAATGTCGGCCAGAGGCTTGTCTGGCAAACGGCTTGAGGCCATGCGTGCCGGGATCAGCACGGTGAAGGCGGTGTGGGCTAAGGCGGGCACGGGTGCGCTCACTGCTCCAGTTCCTCGTCGGTCAGGGTGCGTGCTTCGTTTTCCAGCAACACCGGAATTCCGTCGCGCACCGGGTAGGCCAGCCGCGCGCTGCGCGACACGAGTTCCTGCGCCTCGCGGTCATAGGTCAGGGGGCCTTTGGTGACGGGGCAGACCAGCAGTTCAAGCAGTTTGGGGTCCATGGGGGAGGAGCTTTCCGGGAGGGTTCGTTCAGGCAGGGGCAGATGATAGCGGCGGCCTTTGGGCTCCTGGGCCGGTCGTAATTCGATGGAGCCAGGCATCGAGGGCGGTAAAAAATTGCGGGTCCATCTGCGCGACCAGGGGAACAGCCAGTGCGTCAGGATGGCGGGTCCAGAGCTTCACGGCGTCTTTTTCAGTGCAAACAAGCTGCATGCGCTGGACGGATAAGCGCTGCCAGCTATCAAAATCATAGTGATCTGGCAGGGCCTCGGTGCGCTCCAGCGCCAGGCCCTGGGTGCGCAGCATGGCAAAAAACTCGCTGGGTCTGGCCACGGCTGCCACCGCATGCAGCGGTTGCCCCTGCAATTGGGCCAGTGGCACCTGCTGGCCGTTCGACCGCAGGGCATAGGGCGCCAGGCTACGCTGCAGCTCAAATGCAGGCGCCGTGGTCCCGCGCGGCGGCGCACTGCCTGCGTGCAGCACGATGTCCACGGCGCGGGGCCAGGGCTCCCGCAGCGGGCCGGCAGGCAGCAGAAATCCGTTGCCGATGCCCTGGTCATTGAAGATGCAGATCTCCAAGTCCCGCTGCAGCGCCAGGTGCTGCAAGCCGTCATCGCAAATGAGAACGTCGGTGTCAGGGTGCGCGGCCAGCAGCGCGCGTGCGGCAGCGATGCGGCGCGGGGCCACAAACACAGGCACTGTGCCACCCGCCGCCACGCTGCGGGCAATCAGGGCGGGCTCGTCGCCCACCTCACTGGCCAGGCTGTCAGGCAGCACCGCACGGCAGTCGTGCGTGCTGCGGCCATAGCCGCGCGAAATCACGCCCACGCGCAGACCGCACGCCTGCAGGTGTTTGGCGAGTGCGATGACTACCGGGGTCTTGCCGGCGCCTCCGGCAATCACGTTGCCCACCACGATGACGGGGCGGCCCGGGTGTTCGGAGCGAAGCCAGCCCCTGCCATACAGCCAGCGGCGCAGCGCCACCAACGCGCTATACATCAGGGAGACGGGCCACAGTGCCCAAGCCGCTGGACCCCGGGACTGCCAGATGTTGTGAAGCCGTTGTTCGGCCGTGGGCGGAGAGACCTGCGGGGCCGAAGCCCGGGGCGGCTGCGGCCCGGAAGCGGCCATGCCCGTCAGCGGCTGGCCGCGCGTCCCGACGCGGACGACTGCGTGGCAAACGTGATCTGCGTGAGGCCCACGCGGCGCGCGGCTTCCATCACAGTGACCACGGACTGGTGTGGCGACATGGCGTCGGCGCTGATGATGACCACGCTGTCGCGGCCTGCGGTGGCAGCACTGCGCAGAGCCTGGGCGATGGCATCCACACTCTTGCCTTCCACGCCGGTCTTGTTGACGGCGTAACGGCCGTCTGCGGCCACCGACACGATCACTTCCTTGGGATGGTCGCGCTGCTGCTCGGCATCGGCCACGGGCAGGGTAAGTTGCAGCTCCGTGAACTTGCTGTAGGTGGTGGTGAGCATCAGAAAGATGAGGATCACCAGCAGCACGTCGATGAACGGGATCAGGTTGATCTCGGGCTCATCCTTGGCGCGGGGACGAAAGTTCATGGCGCTTACTTGGCTTTGCGCAGGCGCAGGATGTGGCGAACGAATTGCTCCGACGCCAGCTCCAGCGTGAGCAGATACGCGTCCACGCGGGCCCGGAAGTAGCGCCAGAAGATCAGCGAGGGGATCGCCACGATCAGGCCAAACGCGGTGTTGTAGAGCGCGATGGAGATGCCATGCGCCAGCTGGGCCGGGTTGCCGCCACCCATGGCCTGGCCCACACCGCCGCCGCCGGCCTGCGAGCCAAAGATCTCGATCATGCCGATGACGGTGCCCAGCAGGCCCAGCAGCGGAGCGGCTGAAGCGATGGTGGCCAGGGCCGACAGGTACTTCTCCAGCCGGTGCGCTACCGCGCGGCCGGTGCCTTCCATGGCGGCGCGCAGGTCGGTTTCACTGCACTGGGGGTTGCTGTTGAGGGTGCGCAGGCCGCTGGCCAGCACTTCACCCAGGGCCGAGTTCTGGGCCAGCTGGTTCACCACGTCGGGGGTGGGCAAGGCCTTGGACGACACCGTGATGGCTTCGTCCAGGAGTTTGGGGGGGGCCACGCGGGCCGTTTTCAGGGCCAGAAAACGTTCAAAAATCAGTGCCAGTCCCAGGACGGAACACGCGATCAGGGGCCAGATGGGCCAGCCTGCGGCTTGTATGATGGACAGCAAATCTCTCTCCGCGCAGATGAAAGCAATCGGCGATTATGGCCTAGCTTGCGGCGGCCACTGCGTCACAAACCGTTACGTTATCGCGCACGCCACCCATCACCGCGCTCACCCACAAAAACTGTGGATAACTTTGTGGGCAACCCACATCCACAGCCTCGCAAAGTGGCTTCGCGCCGTGCTTGCAACAGATTGATGAAAAATTGTGCAGTGAAAAATGTATATAAATCAACAGCTTGCACGTGCTCTCGTGTTTTGCGGCCGATTGGGGTGCCCAGTTTGAAGGCAATTCCCGCTGGCTCGAAACTGTGGAGTACTCGCCGGGGGGGCGCGGCGCCAACGCGCGCCGTTTCTCATGTTTGACCGCTCAAGCCCAGCAGCGGCGCCCCGTATCTGGGAAGTTGGCGCGCTGTGCCGCGCCATTGCTGATGCCCTGGAGGCGCGCTTCAATCCTGTCGCGGTGCGCGGCGAGATTACGGGCTTCTCGCGCGCGTCCAGCGGTCATTGTTATTTTTCGATCAAGGACGCCAACGGGCAGTTGCGCTGCGCCATGTTCCGACGCGCAGCCACGTTGCTTGACTTTTCGCCGCGCGATGGTGAATTGGTGGAAGTGCGCGGGCGTCTCGGTGTGTATGAGGCACGTGGCGACCTGCAGTTCATCGTGGAAAGCATGCAGCGCGCGGGGCAGGGCGCGTTGTTCGAGCAGTTCCTGCGGCTCAAGGTGCAGCTCGACGCCGAAGGCCTGTTCGACACGGCGCGCAAGCGCCCGCTGCCGCTGCAGCCCCGCGGCATTGGCCTGGTCACGTCAGCCGGCGCAGCCGCGCTGCACGATGTGGTCACGGCGTTGCGCCGGCGTGTGCCGCACATTCCGGTGGTGCTGGTGCCAGCGCAGGTCCAGGGTGTGGCCGCCCCGCCGTCGATCATTGCGGCGCTATCAAAACTGTATCTGCTCGCGCAAGCGGGGCAGGCGCCTGGGGCTGATTCGAACCGGCATCCGCCTATTGACGTGATTTTGCTGGTCCGTGGAGGCGGCTCCATCGAGGACCTGTGGGCCTTCAACGACGAGCAGCTGGCCCGCACCATCGTGCAAAGCCCAGTGCCCCTGGTCAGCGGCGTGGGGCATGAGACCGATTTCACCATCGCTGACTTTTGCGCCGATCTGCGTGCACCTACCCCCACTGCAGCGGCCGAGCTGGTGGCCCAGCCGCGCGAGGTCTGGCTGGGCGCGCTGGGGTTGCTGGCAGGCCGCCTCAGCGATGGAGTGCAGCGCCAGCTGGATACCCGCCACCAGCGGCTGGACCAGGCTGCAGCCCGCCTCGGCCGTCCCTCGGGCCTGGTGGCGCGTCAGCAGCTGCAACTGGCGCGCCTTGCGCAGCGCATGCGCCATGGTGTGCTCCTGAAAATGCAGCGCCTGGCGCAACGCCAGCAAACACTGGAAACCCAATTGCCCCAGGCTTTGCAACGCAGTGCTGCGCAGCACGCCGAGCGGCTGGACCGCGCTGCCTTGCGACTGGAACTGCTGGACCCACGCTTGGTACTGCAGCGCGGTTATGCGCTGCTGACCGATACCAGCGGCCAGGCGGTGACCAGCGTGCGCCAGGCTCAGCCGGGCGACGCGCTGCGGGCCACGCTGGCCGACGGCGCCGTGGATGTGACGGTGTCGCAGCCACGGTTGCTGTGAGCGGATTGCGGAGGGAGAGGGCTGCAGGGCTTTTTTGTAGGACAGCGGCGGTTTGTGGCGTTGCGGGTGGGGAACCGGGAGCCCACATGCTGCACAGGTCACCTGATGTTCCTACAATGCCCCCTTCGCGCTGTGTCCGACTGCATTGCTCAGGAAAGCCCGCGTTGCAGACGGCATCCCAGAATTTCAAACCACGAGGAAACACTACCATGGAACACACCCTTCCCCCGCTGCCCTACGCCATCGACGCCCTGGCCCCGCACTACAGCCAGGAAACCCTGGAGTACCACCACGGCAAGCACCACAACGCCTACGTGGTGAACCTCAACAACCTGCAAAAGGGCACCGAGTTCGAATCCCTGACGCTGGAAGAGATCATCAAGAAGGCCAGCGGTGGCATCTACAACAACGCTGCGCAAATCTGGAACCACACCTTCTTCTGGAACTGCATGGCTCCCCAGGGTGGCGGTGAGCCATCGGGCGCACTGGCCGCAGCCATCAACGCCAAGTGGGGCAGCTACGCCGCTTTCAAGGAAGCCTTTGTGAAGTCCGCCGTGGGCAACTTCGGTTCGGGCTGGACTTGGCTGGTGAAGAAGGCTGACGGCGGCGTGGACATCGTCAACACCGGCGCCGCCGGCACGCCCCTGACCACCGCCGACAAGGCCCTGCTGACGGTGGACGTGTGGGAACACGCGTATTACATCGACTACCGCAACATGCGTCCCAAGTTCGTCGAAACCTTCCTCGACAAGCTGGTGAACTGGAAGTTTGCTGAAGCCAACTTCGCCTGATCGACCCGCGCAGTCGCGGTGTGGCGCCCACATCGCGCAGGCAACAAAAAACGGCCCGAGGGCCGTTTTTTGTTGCACGACAGAAAATTTGAAGTGTTTTCGGCTGGATGTGCTAGTGAATTATGGTTCTATTGCTATTGAATATGTAGCATCTGCAGCCCTTGGCGTCACTGCCGGGCAAACGGGGTCCCACTGAGTTTGGCCCCGGCCTTGATGCCCTTCTTGGCAAACCAGCCCTGGTTCATCTCCAGCACGTAGCGCACGGGCTTGGCCGAACAGTGTGAATCCAGTGTCTGGGGCTTCATGTCCTCCAGGTTCACGATGGTGCCGTCATCGGCAACGAAGGCGGCCGTGAGCGGCAGCAAGGTGTTCTTCATCCAGAAGCATTGCTGGGAGGGCTGCTCAAACACAAAGAGCATGCCTTCGTGCGCGGGCATTTCCTTGCGGTGCATCAGGCCGGTCTGGCGCTCCTGGGGGGTGAGGGCGACCTGGGCGTCGATGCGGTGCATGCCGGCGGTCAGTTCCACGCGCCGTAGGTTCATCTGTGGGCCTTCCTGCGCCTGGGCGACCCCAGCGGGCGCGGCCAGTGCACATGCCGCCAGCCAAACCCCCCAGGCCCCGACGGCGCGGCGGGCCCGGCTGGGAACACCGGTCGCCCCGCGCAGGGCGGCGAGCGGGAAGGCTGGGAGGGCGCGTGAGGCGGTCATGGGCGGGACTTTCTGGCAAAAAAGACAACAGTGGGTGCGGCAGCTGCGCCAGGGACGGACTGCAGCACTCGCAAAAAGTTCAGGCGGTGCGCAGAGTATGCGAAGCACCAAAGAAAACGCCCGCAGGAGCGGGCGGTTTTTGAATCGGCGAAGGCCTGAGGGGCCCCGTGGTGGGTCTGTCAGGCCTTGCGATGTTTCAGGCGGCCTTGTGGGCGGTTTTCTTCTTGGCGACCTTTTTGGTGGTCTTTTTCTTGGCGACCTTCTTGGTGGCCGGTGCTGCTGCCTGGGCCGTCATGGGAGCGGCTGCGGGAGCGGTAGTGGCAGGGGCGGCTGCGGGTGCCTGTGCAAAAGCACCAGCAGTGAACAGACCGGCCACGAGGACAGCGAGGAGTTTTTTCATATATGCCGTTTCCAGTGTGAACGAAGGTTGAAGGGCCGGACGAATTCCGTACGGCTCCACTCGCAACGATAGCAGCGCGCGGCCCGTTGACAGGGTCTTGGACGAAATTTTTTGTCATTAGAATGGTTTGAAACCACACTGGCGCGCCTGCGGCGGTGCTTCTTTTCCTCGCTTTGCCCCTCATCGACCGAATCAGACTCGGCGCACACCGGAGACTCCCCACCCATGACCACCTACCAGCACATCGTGGTGCCTGCCGAAGGCCAGAAAATCACCGTCAACGCCGACATGTCCCTGAATGTGCCGGACGAGCCCATCATCCCCTTCATCGAAGGTGACGGCACCGGCCTGGACATCACGCCCGTCATGATCAAGGTGGTGGACGCAGCCGTGGCCAAGGCCTACGGGGGCAAGAAGAAGATCCACTGGATGGAGGTGTACGCGGGCGAAAAGTCCACCAAGGTGTACGGCCCCGATGTGTGGCTGCCCGATGAAACCCTGCAGGTGCTGCGCGAGTACGTGGTGTCCATCAAGGGCCCGCTGACCACGCCCGTGGGCGGCGGTATCCGCTCGTTGAACGTGGCGCTGCGCCAGGAGCTGGACCTGTATGTGTGCCTGCGTCCCGTGCAGTATTTCAAGGGCGTGCCCTCGCCGCTGAAGGAACCCGAAAAGACCAACATGGTCATCTTCCGCGAGAACTCGGAAGACATCTACGCCGGCATTGAGTTCGAGGCCGAGTCGGACAAGGCCAAGAAGCTCATCAAGTTCCTGCAGGACGAGATGGGGGTGAAGAAGATCCGCTTCCCCAACACGTCCGGCCTGGGCGTGAAGCCCGTGTCCATCGAGGGCACAGAGCGCCTGGTGCGCAAGGCCATCCAGTACGCCATCGACAACGACAAGCCCAGCGTGACCATCGTGCACAAGGGCAACATCATGAAGTACACCGAAGGGGGCTTTCGCGACTGGGCCTATGCCCTGGCACAGACGGAGTTCGGTGCCGAGCTCATCGACGGCGGCCCCTGGTGCCGCCTCAAGAACCCCAAGAACGGCAAGGAAATCACCATCAAGGACAGCATCGCCGATGCCTTCCTGCAACAGATCCTGCTGCGCCCGGCCGAGTATTCGGTCGTGGCCACGCTGAACCTGAATGGTGACTACATCTCTGACGCGCTGGCGGCACAGGTGGGCGGCATCGGCATTGCCCCCGGCGCCAACATGTCCGACTCGGTGGCGTGCTTTGAAGCCACCCACGGCACGGCGCCCAAGTACGCGGGCAAGGATTACGTCAACCCCGGCTCCGAGATCCTGTCGGCCGAGATGATGCTGCGCCACATGGGTTGGACAGCGGCTGCCGACCTGATCATCAGTTCGCTGGAGAAGTCGATCGCATCCAAGAAGGTGACCTACGATTTTGCCCGCCTGATGGAAGGTGCCACGCAGGTCAGCTGCTCGGGGTTTGGGCAGGTCATGATTGACAACATGTAGTCGCATCCGCCTTGGCTTCGGGGCGGTTCAAAACGTCTCCATAAAAGAAGAACCCTGGTGCGTCATTCGGACCAGGGTTTTTTGTTTGCGCCTCAGCGTCCCAGCGCGCGTACCAGATAGTCGATGAGCACCCGCACCCGCAGGGGCATGTGCCGGTTGCCTGGGTAGATCAGCGAGAACGGGCGTGACGCGCCCGCATGCCCCGCCAGCACTTCGACCAACTGGCCGTTTCGCAGATCCTCCTCCACCAGAAAACGGTACGTTTGTACCAGGCCTGCTCCTGCGCGGGCCAGCGTGACCTGACCCAGGATGTCATCAGCACAGCGCAACTTGCCCTGAGTCGGCCATTCCATGGTCTGGCCCTCGTGCACCAGCAACCAGGGAACGACCTGCCCGCTGCTCGGCAGCACGAACTGCACGCATTCATGTCGTTCCAGCTCGTCTGGCGTAGCGGGTGCGCGGTGGCGTTTCAGGTAGGCCGGGGCTGCGACAACGATCAAGGCCGCGTCCTCCAACTTGCGAGCCACCAGGCTCGAATCTGGCGGTGTTCGGCCGCGGATGGCGAGGTCAAAACCTTCCTCGGTGAAGTCCACGTTACGGTTGGACAACTGCAGTTCTATCTCTATGTCGGGGTACTTCTTGCTGAACGCGGGCAAGAGAGGCAGTACGCGATGGTGGCCGTACGAAGTGGGCAGGCTCATCCGCACAAGGCCTGCTGGCTTGAGTTGCTGGCCCGACGCCTCACGCTCTGCCTCGCTGAGTTGCGTCAGCGCCTGGCGGCATTGGTCGTAATAGCGCTGCCCAACCTCCGTCAGGCGCACTTGGCGCGTAGTGCGCATGAGAAGGCGCACGCCCAGACGCTCCTCCAGCCGTGCCACTGAACGGCTCACGGCAGCCGCCGTGAGTCCTGTGGCCTTGGCTGCCGCAGTGAACCCCTGGTGCTGCGCTGTCAGGCAGAACAACTCAATGCTGCCCAGGCGAAGGTTGTCGAATTGCCGGTTCATTGTTGATTCTTATGTAATTAGTGATTTGAAATTAATCTAGTTTATTGTCAATTTCATCGCAAATACAGTTACTGCATCACCAACCACGGACGTAAGGAGTCCCCAGATGCAGAACTCGATCAAGCTTTACTACTCTCCCGGCGCATGCTCGCTGGCGACGCACATTCTTCTGCGCGAAACCGGCACGCCATTCACGCTGGAGAAGGTGGATACCCACAAACACACCACCAGCACTGGCGGCGACTTCTATGCCATCAGCCCCAAAGGCCAGGTGCCTGTGATCGAACTTGCTGATGGGACGCGGATCACCGAAGGGCCGATAGTTGCTCAATATGTGGCGGACCGGGCGGGCGCACGCACCCTGATGCCCCCCGCAGGCAGTCTGGAGCGCTACCGGGTCATGGAGTGGCAGAACTACGTGACGGCGGAACTGCACAAGTCTTTCACCCCGCTGTTCCACAGCGATGTGGATGCCAATGCCAAGAAGGCGCTGGCTGCTGTGCTTTACAAGAAGCTGGTCTGGCTCGACGGACAACTGGCTGGCAAGAGCTACCTCACGGGCAGCGATTTCACTGCCGCCGATGCCTATCTGTTCGTGGTGCTGGGCTGGGCCAAGTTTGTTCAGATCGACTTGGGGGAACTGCAGCACATCGGCAGCTTCATGGCGCGTGTGGCAGCCCGCCCCGAGGTCCGTGCCGCGATGCAGACAGAAGGCCTCGTAGCCTGAGGAATACTCCCATGCCTTACATCAAGATCCAGATCACCCGCGAGGGTGCATCGCGCGAGCAAAAGGCCCAGCTGATTCGGGGCGCTACCGACCTTGTCGTGCAGGTGCTCGACAAGAACCCTGCCACTACTTTTGTTGTGATCGAAGAAGTGGATACCGACCACTGGGGCATCGCTGGCGAAACCGTGACCGTGCTGCGTGAGCGGGCGAAGAAAGGCGGTGCGCAATGAGTAGCGCCGCTGACTTTGCCGCCATCCATTCGGTGCTGGAGCTGTACCTCGACGGCCTTTACCACAGCGACACAACGCGCCTGGCCAAGGTGTTTCATCCGCAGGCTCTGTACGCCACGGCGGTGGGAGAGCAACCCATCTTCTGGCGTATGAACGAGTACTTCCCGGTGGTGGATGCTCGCCCAGCCCCTGCGGCGAGCGGCCAAGGGCGCACCGACCGCGTGCTCTCCATCGACCTGGTAGGCCCCGTCACGGCACTGGCCAAACTCCAGTGCTCCATTGCGCCCAAACATTTCATCGACCTACTGACGCTGCTCTGGCTGGACGGACGCTGGCAGATCGTCTCCAAGGTCTTTCATTACGACATCAGAGATTGACATGAATATTCTTCGACCTTTCTCCAAGCCGTTTCTCTCTTCAGTGGGCGGGCTGGCGCTGTATTGCGTCACTGCATTGCTGCTGGGTTTTTCTGCCAGCGCATCGGCTCACCAAGAGTGCGCGGCCCCAGGGTGTGCTGCTTCGGAGCCTTACCATGGAATGCCCGCGATTGCGACCATTGGAGCGCGCACCGGCAAGTACATGGAAATCCCCGAAGCTGCCAAGGGACCCACCATTGACCCCGCGAAGGGTTATCGAATCCAGGAACTGGGGCGCGGCCTGTACATGGTGACCGACAACGTCTACCAGGCGATGTTCGTGGTGCACGAAAAAGGCGTAGTGCTGGCTGACGCACCGCCCCCGCTGGCCGGATTTATCGCGAAAGCCATCCGTGAAGTCACGGGCAAGCCGATCACACACATCATTTACAGCCATGCCCATGTTGACCACATCGGTGCAGCAGGGGAGTTGCTAGCCACGCTGCCGCGCCGACCTGTGATCATTGCGCACGAAGAAACCCAAACCATCCTGGCGCGTGCACGTGATCCCAAACGCCCGCTGCCCGGCGTCACCTTCCGCGACAAGTACACCCTCAAAGTGGGCGGGCAGCGCCTGGACCTCTCGTACCACGGCAATGGTCATGAGCCGGGGAACATCTTCATCCTGGCACCTGAGCAACGTACGTTGATGGTGGTGGACGTCATCTTTCCCGGATGGATGCCGTGGAGACGCCTTGCGCTGGCGCAGGACATCCCGGGCTACTTCAAGCAGGTCGAGAAGATCAAGTCGATGGACTTCGACTGGCTGGTTTCTGGCCATGTTGCACGCGCCGGTACCAAGACCGATGTCGCCATGCAACATGAGTTTTTGCAAGATCTCAAAGAGGCTGCCGGCAAGGCCCTGCAGAACACGGCCTTGGGCGAGGGCATGGATGCCCGCGACCAATCCAACCCCTGGGCCGTCTTTGACAATTACATAGACCGTGTGGCGGCCCAATGTGTGAACGCGTTGACACCCAAGTGGGCTTCTCGCCTGGCGGCTTTTGATGTGTACATCTGGGACCAGTGCTTCACCATGGAGCAGAGCCTGCGGCTGGATTGAGCATGGCACTCAGAAACTACATCTACCTCATGTTGCTCGCGCTGGCCGTTGGGCAGCCGATGGCGGTAGTAGCCCAACCATTGACAGAGTCTGTGGACGCATTGGAGGCGTTGTTTGGCAAACACGCTGGCGTGCGTCGTACGCAGACGAAGGGGCTGTGTGCGAAGGGCTTCTTCATCGGAACTGCCGAGGCACGAGCACTGAGCAAAGCGACTGCATTTTCGGGAGCCCAAGTGCCAGCCCTCGCTCGGTTTTCGGTGGGTGGGGGCAATCCCGGCGCGTCGGACAAAAGCCGCTCAACACGTGGTCTGTCGCTCAAGCTGGACCTTCCCGATGGGGCAGTCTGGATGCAGGCCAACCTGTCTGCTCCGGTATATTTTGTGAAGGACCCGGCGGACTTCGCTCCGTTTGTCCGATCCCGCGTCCCGGACCCGGTGACCGGCAAACCATCTCCAGAACGCTTGGCAGCATTCAACCTGGCTCACCCCGAGTCGTTGCGCCAGGGGAAATATCTGGCCGAGCGTTCTGCGCCTGCGAGCTATGTCACGACTCCTTATTGGGGCGTGAACGCATTCATCTTCCGGGCTCCGGATGACCAACGCCGCTTTGTGCGTTGGCGTTTTGAGCCGGAGGCGGGAGAGCAGCGGCTGAGTGAGGAGCAGAGCATGCAGCTACCCGACGATTTTCTCGCGGCAGAGCTGAAGGAGCGACTTGCCAGAGGACCCGCTTCCTTCCGGTTTTTGGTGCAGTTGGCTGAAGACGCCGACGATCCCAGCGACCCGACCGTCGCGTGGCCAGAACAGCGTCGGCAGGTCACTGCAGGGCGTCTGGTGATTGAGAGCTTGTCCGAGTCTTCGACCTGCGAGCCCGTCCTTTTCAATCCCCTGGCTCTGCCGGATGGCATCGAACCTTCAGCCGACCCGGTGCTGCTGGCGCGTCCAGCCGCATATGGAATTTCATTCGGGCGCCGAATGGCGGAGCGCCAATGAACGCCACCGCCAGCGAGCGACACCGCTTGGTGTTTGTGGGAGACCCCATGTGTTCATGGTGCTACGGCTTCGGACAAGAACTGTCCGAGGCACTGGCCCGGCGGCCCGAAATGCGGCTCGACATCGTCACTGGTGGTCTGCGTGCAGGGGCTACTGAGGTATTGGACGATGCCGGCAAGCGCTTGAGGTTGTTTCACTGGGCGAAGGTGGAAGCAGAGACAGGCCTGAGCTTTGACCGAGAGGCCCTCCTGGCTCGGCGAGGCTTTGTATACGACACAGGGCCTGTCTGTCGCGCGGTGGTTGCCGCTCGGCTCAGTCAGCCGGGTGCAAACCTGTTGGCCATTTTTCGGGCGCTGCAAAAGGCTTTTTATGCCGACGGCTTGGACACGACCGATCCAGAAGTGCTGGTCGCCGTAGTGACTCAGGCTCTGTCGGTACAGGCGTTGGATGCCCAGGGGCTGCAGGAGTGCTTCGTGGCCGATGCCACCCTCCAGGTGACTCAGAGGGACTTTGCGCAAGCGCGTCGCTGGGGCATCACCAGCTTTCCCGCACTTCTGGGCAAACATGGCGAGCACCTGGTCCGCCTGGTGGATGGCTTTGCCAAAGCGCCCGTGTTGCTTGCGACCATAGATCGTTGGATGGATCAGACATCGATGACAGTCACACCCCGGGGCTAGCGGGGGAAAGTGTATGCAACGCCACAGATGGTGAGGCCCACTTTGTGCAGCAGTGCTATTGATCAGCCCCTGTTGCATGCTTTCCGATTCTTCCCACAACCTGCATGATCGCGCTGGCAATTCAGAGTTGGCTTTTTGAATCTTTCCCTCCTAAGATGGCCTGACGCTTCGGCATTGCTGGCATAAGCCTGATGTGTGCTTTGCCGAATGTGGCGAGCGTTGAAGGTCCCTGGAGCGCCTGACTCTCCAGGAAGCAGAAAGCGAGAGGGCTGCATGGCGACTGACTTTTCTGCCGGGTACTGGGAGCAAAACCCCGATGCATTGCTGGTGCTATCACCCCAGGGCGTGGTGCTGGAGTGGAACCCGGCGGCCGAGCTGATCTTTGGCTATTCGCAGGCCGAAGTGCAGGGGCGCTCCATCCTCGACCTGATCGTGCCCCAGGGCCGCGCACACGAAGAGGACCTTTTCCGTGCCGAGGCCCTGCGACTGGGCACTTCGGTGCAAGAAGCTGTGCGCCGCCGCAAGGACGGCTCGCTGGTGCATGTCAATGTATCGACCAAGGCCGTGTGCGATGCAGCCGGGCAGGTACTGTACTTCTTGTCGAGCAAGAAGGATGTCACCCAGCTCAAGGTGCAGCGCGATGCCAAGCTGCTGGAGGCGCGGTTTCGCGACCTGCTCGAATCCACCCCCGACGCAATCGTGATGGTCAACGTGACCGGGCGCATCGTGCTCGTCAACTCGCAGGCCGAGCGCGTGTTTGGCTACCCCCGCTCCGAGTTGTTGGGCCAGGCGGTGGAGGTGTTGTTACCCCACCGCTACCGGGGTGCCCACCTGGGCCACCGCAGTGGGTTTTTTGGCCAGCCGCGCACGCGCACCATGGGCGCGGGGCTGGAGCTGCATGGCCTGCGCAAGGACGGTGGCGAGTTCCCGGTCGAGATCAGCCTGAGCCCCATCGACACCGAAGAGGGCACCATGGTGATGAGCGCCATCCGCGACATCACCGACCGCAAGCGCGCAGACCAGAAGTTCAAGGACCTGCTGGAGGCCGCACCCGACGCCATGGTCATCGTCAACCGCGAAGGGCGCATCGTGCTGGTCAACTCCCAGGCGGTCAAACTGTTTGGCTGGAGCCGCGATGAGCTGCTGGGCCAGCCCATTGAGTTGCTGGTGCCCCATCGCTTCAGCGCCCGCCACCCCGACCACCGGCGCCACTTTTTTGCCGAACCACGTACCCGATCCATGGGCGCCGGGCTGGAGCTGCACGGTTTGCGCAAAGACGGCAGCGAGTTTCCGGTCGAGATCAGCCTGAGCCCGCTGGAGACGGAGGAAGGCCTGTTTGTCTCCAGCGCCATCCGCGATGTGACGGAGCGCAAGCGCATCGAGCAGGTGCTGCGCGACAAGAACCTGGAGCTGGAGAACGCGGCACTGGTGAAAGACCGTTTTCTGGCCAGCATGTCCCACGAGCTGCGCACGCCGCTCAACGCCATCATTGGCTTTACCGGCACACTGCTCATGAAGCTGCCCGGCCCGCTCAATGCTGAACAGGACAAGCAGTTGCGCATCGTGCAGACCGGTGCCAAGCACCTGCTGTCGCTCATCAACGACCTGCTGGACGTGGCCAAGCTCAGCGCCAACAAGGTCACGCTGAACCTGGAGCCCGTGGACTGCAAGACCCTGATCGAAGAAGTGTCTGCGACACTGGAACTCGAGGCGCGACGCAAGGGCCTGGCCTTTGCCGTGCATGCGCCGCCGGTGGATGTCTTGTTGCTCACCGACCGGCGCGCGCTCAGTCAGATTCTCATCAACCTCGTGGGTAACGCCATCAAATTCACGCAACAGGGGAGGGTGGATGTGGTGCTGCAGGAGTTGCAGCTGCCCACCGGCCGCGCCGTTCAGCTGCGGGTGCAGGACACCGGGCCAGGCATACCGCTGCAAGAGCAGCCCCGGCTGTTCGAGGCGTTTTCGCGGGTCGAGAGTGCGGACCGCCGCCACCATGAGGGCACGGGCCTGGGCTTGCACCTGAGCCGCAAGCTGGCCGAAGCACTGGGAGGCACCCTGGGTTTTGACAGCACCGAAGGCCTGGGCAGCACCTTCACTCTGCAATTGTCGGAGCCCCAGGCATGACAACCACCATCCATCCCGCCACCATTCTGGTCATCGAGGACGATGACGCAAGCCGCCTGCTGATCACCTACCTGCTGGAAGCCGCTGGCCACCGCGTGCTGGCGGCCGAAAACGGCGCCGTGGGGCTGGACCTGGCCCTGGCCGAGAGTCCGGACATTGTGTTGTGCGACCTGCAGATGCCGGTGATGAACGGCTACGAGGTGGCTCGCGGCCTGCGCGCCAGCCCACGCTGGCGGGTGGTGCCACTGGTGGCCGTGACTGCGTTCTCGATGCCGGGCGACCGCGAGAAGGCCCTCGAAGTCGGCTTTAATGAACACCTGTCCAAGCCCATCACGCCCGAGACCTTTGTGCAGCAGATTGAGGCGTTTTTGGCTGGTGCCCACCCGGCTCCGCCCCAATCAGGTTGAATATCCAGCACGTACAGCATGGCAAAGATCCTAGTCGTCGATGACCTCCCCGCCAACCGCGCCCTGGTGGTGACCCTCATCGGGCACAGCGGCCACCAGGCGCTGGAGGCGGCCGATGGCGCCGAGGCGCTGGCCCTGGTCCGTGCCGAACGCCCCGACCTGGTGATCTCCGACATCCTGATGCCGACGATGGACGGTTTTGAGTTTGTGCGGCAACTGCGCTCAGAACACGGCCTGGCGGCCACGCAGGTGATCTTTTGCAGCGCCCACTATCACGAGGAAGAAGCCCTGCGCCTTGCCAAGGCCTGCGGTGTGACCCAGGTGCTGTTCAAACCCTGCGAGCCGCAGGACATCCTGGCCGCCATCGAGCAGGCGCTCACGCAGATCCTCCACCAGCCCTCGGTCGCGTTGGAACACAGTTTTCAGACCCGCCACCTGCAACTGATGACCGACAAGCTCACCGGCAACATGGCCGAGCTGGAGGCCATGAACCGGCGCCTGTCCGCGCTGACCGATCTGAACCTGCAGCTGGCCTCCGAGCGCGACCCGCAGGTGCTGCTGGCTAATGTGTGCCGGGGTGCACGCGAGCTGGTGGGCGCGCAGTACGCCGTGTTGTGCGTGGTGCGCAAGCACAGCGACGGTGCCATCACCTGCACCAGCGGCATGGACCCGGCCCTGCAGAACGGACCGCTCGATCTGCCTGTGGTGTCGCATGGACTGTTGGGGCAGCTGCGGGCCGAACGCCGCCCGCAGCGCCTGATCAATGCCGGCGGCGACCCTGTGGCGCTCGGTTTGCCCGCAGGCTATCCCCCGGTGCACACGGCGGTGATCGCACCCATCGTGTCGTTGTCGTTCTCCTATGGCTGGCTGTGTCTGGCCAACAAGCTAGGGGCCGATGCCTTCAGCGCCGATGACGAAAAAGTCCTCGCCATCCTGGGCGCGCAGGTGGGTCGCATCTACGAAAACGGCAGCCTGTACCAGGAGATCCAGCAGCACGCCGAGCAACTGCAGGTGCAGGTGCAAGAGCGCCAGCGGGCTGTGGATGCGCTGCGCGCCAACAAGGCCAGCCTGCGCAGGGCCCAGGCGCTGGCCAAGATATCGCACGTCATCAGCGGGCCCGACGGCGCCTTTGAGAGCTGGCTGGACACCTTGCCCGACATGCTGGGGTTGGACGAAAGCGCCATGCCCCGCTCGGCCCGCGACTGGCTGGCGCTGGTGCACCCCGATGACCGCGACATGTTCCGCCGCCACGCGCTGCAGGCGGCGCACCAGGGCGCGCGTATGGACTTCACCTACCGCGTGGTGCGTGGCGATGGCCAGCCGCTGTACCTGCGCCAGGTGATGGAGCCCCTGGAGGACGAAGCGGGCCGGGGCGAGCTGGGTCGCTGGTTCAACACCATCCAGGACATCACCAAGGAAAAGCGCGCCGAAGAAGAACTGCACGAGAGCGACCGCCGCTTCAACGACATGCTCGACAAGGTCGAGATGATCTCGCTGATGCTGGACTGCGAAGGCCGCATCACCTACTGCAACGACTACCTGCTGCGGCTGACGGGCTGGCAGCGTGACGAAGTGTTTGGCCGCAACTGGTTCGATCTGTTCGTGCCGCCCGAGATGGGCGATGTGCGCAGCGTCTTTGCCGACGTGCTGGCCGACCGGCCGTCGGCCTGGCACTACGACAACGAGATCCTGACCCGGTCTGGCGAGCGGCGCCTGGTGCACTGGAACAACACGGTGCTGCGCTCCGTGGGCGGGCAGGTGACGGGGGTGGCGGCCCTGGGTGAGGACATCACGGCACGCCGCGACGCCGAGCGGCGCATCAAGCGGCTGAACCGCGTGTACGCCGTGCTCAGCGGCATCAACACCCTGATCGTGCGTGTGCGCCAGCGCGACGAGCTGTTCCGCGAGGCCTGCCGCATCGCGGTGGAGCACGGCCAGTTCAAGATCGCCTGGATCGGTCGCGTGGACCACGCCCTGCAAGAGGTGGTGCCGGTGGCGCTTGCCGGGGCCGGGGCGGAGTTCCTCATGCATGTGCGGCGCCGGTTGTGGCTGAGCGAAACCCCGAGAGAGGGGGAAAGCCTGAGCGCCAGCGTGGTGCGCACCCGGCAGTCCGTGGTGTGTGAGGACATTCAGAACGACCCGCGCATCCTCGTCCCCCAGGAGCTGGCCGCGCGCGGCGTAGCATCGATGGCCGTGTTGCCCTTGCTGGTGGCGCACGAGGTGGTGGGCGTGATTGCCCTGTTTGCCGACGAAGCCGGGTTCTTTGACGATGACGAGATGCACCTGCTGACCGAGCTGGCGGGCGATATCGGCTTTGCCATGGACCACCTCGACAAGGAGGAGCGGCTGAACTACCTGGCGTACTACGACGACATCACAGGTCTGCCCAACCGCACCCTGTTCCTGGAGCGCAGCGGCCAGCACCTGCGGCCACGCGAAGGGGCCAAGACGCTGCTCGGCATGGGGCTCATGGACATCAGCCGGTTTCGCTTTGTCAACGACACCCTGGGACGCCAGGAGGGCGACGAACTGCTCAAGCAGGTGGCGCAAAGGCTGCAGCAGGCGGCGGGCGACGCGTACGACGTGGCTCGCATTGGCGTCAACAGCTTTGGCATCGCCGTGACCGACGCGCGGGATGCGGGCGCGGTGGCGCTGGCACTGGATGGCCTGATGCGCGCCTGTTTTGATGCGCCCTTTGTGCTGGGCGGCACCGAGCTGCGCATGGCCGCCAAGGCCGGTGTCGCGCTGTACCCCATGGATGGTGCCGATGCAGAGACCCTGCTGCGCAACGCGGAGGCAGCCCTCAACAAGGCCAAGGCCTCGGCCGACAGCCTGTTGTTCTACACCTCGGAGATGAACACCCGCGTGGCCGAAGCCCTGAGCCTGGAAGGCCGCCTGCGCGACGCATTGGAGCAGGGCCAGTTTGTGCTGCACTACCAGCCCAAACAGCACCTGGCCACGGGTGCCATCGCCGGGGCCGAGGCCCTGATCCGCTGGAGCGATCCCCGCCGGGGGCTGGTGCCACCCGCGCAGTTCATCCCCATTCTGGAAGAAACCGGCCTGATCTACGACGTGGGTCGCTGGGCCCTGCGCCAGGCCCTGGCCGACAACCTGCGCTGGCGCCAGGCGGGGCTGGCGCCCCTGCGGGTCGCCGTCAATGTGTCGTTCTTGCAGCTGCGGCACCGGGGCTTCATTGCCGAGGTGCGCGACGCCGTGGCCCACGACGCAGGGGCGGCCGCCGGGTTGGAGCTGGAGATCACCGAAAGCATGGTCATGGACGATGTGCAGCACAGCACCGCCAGCCTGCATGCGCTGCGCGAGATGGGCATCACCATTGCCATCGACGACTTTGGCACGGGTTTCTCGTCACTGAGCTACCTGGCCAAACTGCCGGTGGACACGCTCAAGATCGACCGGTCCTTCATCCTGAACATGGCCTCAGGCCCGCAGGGCGTGGCGCTGGTGTCCACCATCGTCAACCTGGGGCACTCGCTGGGGCTGAAGGTGGTGGCCGAAGGGGTGGAGACCGAGGACCAGTCCCGGCATCTGGCGCTGCTGGGTTGCGACGAGATCCAGGGGTATCTGCTGAGCAAGCCGGTACCTGCCGAGGTGTTTGAGGCGCAGTTTCTTCAGTCAGCGGTGGCCGATTGACAGAGCATGTCTTCGGCGTGTTTGCGCTTTAGTCCACAACGGGCTGTCTGGTCATTTGTTAAGGCGATTCACGCATATGCAGCGTTTGCGTTGCAACGACATTTGCCAGCGCCTCATCATGGGTGACCAACACTAAAGCAGCCCCGGATTCGTGTACGGCATCTAGCAGTACCTGTATAGCCTCTTGCTGCGTGATCGGGTCCAGGCGCGAGGTCGGCTCATCGGCAAACAGCAGTGCTGGTTGCGCCACCAGCACGCGCGCCAGCGCAATGCGCTGCAGCTCGCCGCCCGACACCTGGTCGGGCTTGCGCGCCAGCAGGTCCTCGGGCACGCGCAGTTGGGCCAGGCGCTGCTGCACCGCCTTCCAGTCGCAGCGGTGCAGGCGGGCGGCATCGCGCAGCGACTGGGCCAGGCTGATGTGCGGAGCAAACGAACTGACCGGGTCCTGGAACAGCTTTTGGAACGCATACGGGCGCAGCCGGGAGCTGCGCTCCACACGGCCGATGTCGGGCGCCAACAGGCCCAGCAGCACATTGCCCAGCGTGCTTTTGCCGGTGCCGCTGGGGCCTTGCACGGCAATGCGTTCGCCGCTGTGCAGCGTCACGTCCAGTGGCGCAAACAGCTTCCGCGCACCATAGGCTTTGGAGATACCGCGCGCCTGCACGACGGGCTCGCCCAGCGTGGGCTCGGCAAACGGCAGCCAGTGGGCCGGGTCGGCCTGCAGCAGCTGGCGGGTAAAGGCGTGCTGCGGCGCGGCGGCCACGGTGTGGATGTCGCCTTGCTCCACCGCCTGCCCGTGGCGCAGCACGATGACCTGGCCGCCCAGCGCCTGCGCCACCTGCATGTCGTGGGTAATGGTGAGCAGGCAGCCGCCCGCCTGAAGCACACCCTGGAACAACTCCACCATGCGGTCGCGCCAATGCGCGTCCAGGCCCTTGGTGGGCTCGTCCACCATCAGCACCGGAGCGCCCCCAGCCAGGGTGATGGCGGCCACGGCGCGCTGGGCCATGCCGCCCGACAGTTGCCAGGGGTAGTGGCTGCCTGCACCGCCCAGGCCCGCAGCGCCCAGCACCTGTTCGGCCTGCGCGCTGGCGGCGCTGGGGGGCTGCTGGTGCAGCAGGCGGTACACCTCGGCCAGCTGCGGTGCCACGCGGGCCAGGGGGTTGAGTGCCAGCGAGGGCTCCTGCGGCAGCAGCGCCAGCTTGCGGCCCCACAAGGCGCGGCGAGCGGCGGCGTCCTGGGCGCGGGTGGTGGTGCCATCCAGCGTGATCTGGCCCGTGGCCTGCAGCGCCGGCGGCAGGTTGCCCATGATGGCCTGGGCCAGCAGCGACTTGCCCGCGCCGCTTTCGCCCACCAGCGTGAGCGCCTCGCCCGGCCGCAGGCTGAAGCTGATGTCGCGCAGGAGCCGTTTGCCGCCGACCTGGATGCCCAGGCCCTCCACGACCAGCAGGGCGTCGGATTTCAAAGGCGTGGTCATGCGGTCTCCCGGTCGGGGTTGAGCAGCATCATCGCGGCCACCAGCCACACCAGCAGGGCGGTGGGGGCAGCAATGAGCCACGGGGCTTCTTCGTAGTAAGGCATGGCCTCGGTCATCATCAGTCCCAGCTCGGGCGTGGGTGGCTGCATGCCCACACCCACAAAACCCAGCGCGGCCAGCGCCAGCACGGCTTGCGACGTGGTGAAGGCCAGCAGCGTGCCCAGCGTGGGCGCGAGCGCAGGCAGCAGGTGGCGGCGCAGCACGTATCCGCGCCCAAAACCCAGCAGGCGCGATGCCTGCACCGCATCACCTGCCAGCACGGGCCGGGCCACCGCGCGGCTCACGCGGAAGTATTCGACCCACAGCGCAGCCGACAGGCCCGCATACAGCGCCCACAGCGCTCCGGGCGCCAGGGCCGCGATCAGCAGCACCAGCAGCAGGCCGGGGATGGCGAGCACCGAGTCCGACAGCATGAGCAGCGCCCGCTCGGTGCGCCCGCCGCGCCACGCGGCGACGATGCCCAGCAGCGTGCCGGGCACGGCGGCGCTCACGGCCGCCAGCAGCGCCATGCCCAGCGACAGCTGCGCTGCATACGCCAGCCGCGCCAGCGCCGATCGGCCCAGCACATCGGTGCCCAGCCAGTGCTGGGCGCTGGGGGGCGCCAGGGTGTTGCGCAGGTCTTGCACCACCGGGCTGGCGCCCACCAGCCAGGGGCCGAGCAGGGCAAACAGCGCCAGCAGGCCGAGCATGGCTAGGCCCAATGTGGTGCGCAGCGGCCAGCGGGGCTGGGCTACTACGGCGCCTGTGGGCGATGAAAGGGTGGAAGGCACGGCACTCATGCAGCCACCTTTTGGGTATGTCGGGGGTCCAGCGCGAGGCACGCCGCATCCACCAGCAGGTTAAACACCACAAACAGCACGCCCATGCACAAGGCCGTGCCTTGCACCACAGGGATGTCGCGCCCAAACACGGCGTGCACCAGCGCATGGCCGATGCCGGGCCAGGCAAACAGCGTCTCCACCACCAGCGCACCCTCCACCAGAAACAGCGCCTGCACGCCCAGGTAGGCCGTCACCGGCACGGCGGCATTGCGCAGGCCGTGGCGCAGCAGCGCCTGCCAGTCGCTCAGGCCCTTGGTGCGCGCAAATTCAAAAAAGGGCGACACCACCACCTCGCGCATTGCAGCGCGGGTCACACGCGCCAGTCCGGCAGCCAGGCCCAGCCCCAGCGTGAGCGCAGGCAGCACCAGGCTGGCCTGGCTCTCGTCACCGCCCGCAGGCAAAAAGCCCCACTGCACCGCCACCAGCAGGATGAGCAGCACCGACAGCAAAAACGGCGGCAGCGCGCGCAGCACCACGGCCATCAGCCAGCTGGCCTTGTCCACCCAGCCCTGGGGCCGCAGCCCGGCCCACACGCCCAGCGGCACACCCACGGCAAAAGCAATGGCCAGCGCGGCGGCAGACAGGCGCAGCGTGGCGCCCAGGTGGTGCGTGACCTCGTGCCACACCGAGCGCTGCGACACCAGCGACTGCCCCAGGTTGAACGTGGCCATGTCGCGCCACCAGTGCAACAGCGCCAGCGAGCCGGGGCGGTCCAGCCCCAGCTCTGCGCGCACCGCGTCGGCGGCGGCGTTGCTCACCAGGTCATAGCCATAGCGGCCCGCCGCCACGCGCATGGCCAGGTCGCCCGGCAGGGCACGCACCATTAAAAAGCACAGCGTGCCAATCAGCAGGGACACGGCCAGCACCTGCACCAGCCTGCGGCCGAGCAGGGCGGCCCAGGGTTTTGACATCAAGCGGTTCATGGGTTGGTCCACTCCATGCCGGTCAGGCGGTAAGAACGCTCCAGCGGGTCCAGCGTGACGCCCGCCAGCCGGGGGGCCACGGCCACATGCTGGCGGTACCACGCCACGGGGATCACGGGCAGCTCGGTTTGCAGGGTGTGTGTGATGGTTTGCCGCAGCGCGCGCGTGCGCTCGGGCGTGGTCTGGGTGCGCGTCAGCTCGTGCAGGGCCTGCACCACGGTGTCGCTGTGCCAGCCCATGGCGCCCCAGTCGCCGCCCTGGGCGGCAAAGTCGCCCGCCAGCGTGCCTGTGGGGTCGGGCACGTTGGCGTAGTTGCGCGCAGCCAGCGCCAGTTGCAGGCTGCCGTCGCGGTGGCCCCGGGGCACGTCGCCCGAGTTGCCAATGCTCACCTTCACTGCCATGCCCGCCAGCCGCCATTGCTCCTGCAAGGCGGTGGCAATCAGCGGCAGCTCGGGCCGGTCCACAAAGGTGCGGATCACCAGGTGCAGCGGCTGGCCCTGGGCATCGCGCAGGCCGTCGCTGTGGCGCTGCCAGCCAGCGGCCCGCAGCAGGCGCGCGGCGGCTTCGGGGTCGTGCTGCAGCGGGGGCAGGTGCGGGTTGTGCCACGCGCCCAGCGTGGGCGGCAGTAGCTGCGTAGCCGCCAGCGCCTCGTCGCCCATCAGCGCCAGGGCAATGCCCGCACGGTCGATGGCCAGGCTCAGCGCCTGGCGCACGCGCACATCGCGCAGCGCAGGCAGGCCCGCGTTGAGCTTGACGATGACGGTGCGCGGCAGCGTGACCGACGCAATGCGCACCGCTGTGCGGCGTGCCAGCGCCGGGTTCTGCGCATGGCGCCGCAGCCGCCGCAGGCTGGCCGGGTCCAGCCCGTAGGCCAGGTCGGCCTGGCCGCTCTCGGCCATCAACGCGCGGGTTTCGGCTCGGCTGGCGGCCAGGTAGCGCACGGCGGCAATGGCGGGGCGCGGGCCGTCGTAGGCATCAAACACCACCGTTTCGACCTGCTGCGGCGGCACCAGCACCGCAATGCGGTAGGGGCCGCTGCCAATGATGCTGCGCACCTTGCCGTCGGCCCCATAGCTGGCCGGGGCCAGCACCATGGTGCTGGAATGCGCCAGCAGCGCGGGCAGGGCGGTGTGGGGGCGTTGCAGGCGGATGAGCACCGTGCCTTCATCAGGCGCGGTGACGGACTCAATGGGCGCCTGGCTCAGCAGTGCGGGCGCCACCTGCGCGGCCTGCAGGCTGCGCACCACGGCGGCGGCCGTGACCGGCGTGCCATCATGAAAACGCGCCCCGGGCCGCAGCTCAAAGTGCCACACCAGCCCATCCGCCGACCGGCGCCAGAGCCGCGCCAGCGCGGGCCGTGGCTGGCCTTCGTCTGCAGCGTCCAGCAGGGTTTCGGTGACCTGCATGCGCGTGAACACATAGCCACTGCTGGCGGGCGCCAGGCCGCTGATCTCCCACGGGCCGACGATTTGCAGCGGTGCGGGAGGGGCGGCGGGTGGTGTGCCCTGCGCCCAGGCAGCGGGCAGGGCGCCTGCCGCCAGCGCGGCCAGGGGGGCCTGCAAGGCACGGCGGCGCGTCAGGGGTTTGGGGGCGGAGGAGTGTGTTGTCATGCAGGTCACCGGCACCACTCAGAACTTGGCCTGCAGGCCCACCGTAACGGTGCGCGCTGCCCCCGGCGCCACCCACACGCGGCTGTACGAGCTGGTGTAGTGCACCTTGTTGAACACGTTGTCCACGTCCAGCGACAGGTTCAGCGTGGGGCTCAGGCGCCAGTACGCCATCAGCTTGGCCGTGGTGTAGCTGGGCAGCTCAAACGCGGCGGTGCCTGCATTGGCCTCGGCCTGCGTGCGGGCCTGGCCCAGGCGCCTGCCCATGTGGGTCACGCCGCCGCCCACGCCATAGCGCTGGCCGTTGGCCAATGCGTTTTCGTACACCGCCAGCACGCTGCCGTTGACCTTGGGCACGTTCAGCAGGCGGCCGCCCACCTCCAGCGTGTTGTCGCGGGTCACTTCCACGTCGTTGATGACCAGACTTGCATTCACGCGCCAGTGGGGGCTCAGGCGGCCCGCCAGGTCCAGCTCCAGGCCCCGGCTGCGCACCTCGCCTGCGGCCACCGAGAAGCCCGCATTCAGCGGATCGCTGGTCAACACATTGCGCTTGGTGATGTCGAACAGCGCCGCCGTGGCGCCCAGGCGCTGGTCGGCGCTTTCCCACTTGGCGCCCAGCTCCATCGCGCGGGATTTTTCGGGGTCAAAGCCATTGCCCGCCACATTGCTGCCCGTGTTGGGGCGGAACGAACTGCCCGCGTTGGCATACACCGTCCACCCCGGCATGGGCAGCCAGCTCACGCCCAGGCGTGGCGACACGGCCGAGGGGCTTTGTGCCGTGGTGCGGTTGGTGATGCGGTTTTGCAGGCTCTGGTCGTAGTTGTCGGCCCGCAGCCCCGCCATCACGCGCCACTGCTCGCCCAGCTTGAGGGTGTCTTGCACATACAGCGCGGTGTTGCGTTGCTTCTCCAGCGTGTCGGTATTGCGCCCCGGCGCGGGTTGGGACTGCCCGTACACGGGGTTGAAGATGTCAATGGCATACGGCGCGGCAGCGCTGGGGTTCACCCGCAGCATCACCGAGTCCATGCTGAACCGGTAGCTTTCCACCCCCACCAGCAGCTCATGCTCCAGCCCGCCCGTGCGCAGGTTGCCCTGCAGCTCGGCCTGCACGGCCACGTCGTCCGACTGAAAGTCGCGATACCGCCGCTGGCGCGTCAGCGTGCGGCCATTGGCCTGCAGGGCGGTGGCTTCGGTCGAGAAGCCTTCCATCCCCGTCTCGCGGTACGACAGCCCCACGCGGCTGCGCCAGTCGGGGTTCCATTCGTGCGACAGCACCAGCTGGTGTGTCTGGTTGGTCACCGTCACATCGCCATCGGCAGGCTCGCCCAAAAAGCGGCTGGCGGGCACCGCGCCCAGGCGGTTGTTGACCGCCACCACGCCCCGGTCCAGCGGCGTGGCGTGGCGCAGAAATTCAGCCGTGTACTCCAGCACCGTGTCGGGCGAGAGCTTCCAGGTCAACGCCGGGGCCACCACCTGCCGCTGCGCGCGCACATGGTCGCGAAAGCTGCCCTTGTCTTCCACCGCCACGTTCAGGCGGTAGGCCAGCCGGTTGTTGATGGGGCCGGTGGTGTCCAGCGCCGCACGGCCCAGGCCGTAGCTGCCCGCGTAGGCCTCCACCGAATGGGCGGCTTTCCACAGCGGCTTCTTGCTCACGATGTTGAGCGTGCCGCCGGGCTCGCTGCTGCCATACAGCGCGGCCGCCGGGCCCTTGAGGAACTCCACCCGCTCCACGCCCGCCAGGTCGCGCGGCGCATTAAAGCCTCGGTTGGACGAAAACCCGTTGAACAGCGTCGCCATGCCCGTGTTCTCGTTGCCCGGCAGCCCCCGGATGGCGATGTTGTCCCACAGCCCGCCAAAGTTGTTTTGGCGCGAGACCCCGCCCACATAGTCCAGCACATCATCCAGCCGCGTGGCACCCAGGTCGTCCAGCGTCTGGCGCGACATCACCCGCACCGATTGCGGCAGTTCGCGCAGCGGCAGGCTGGTCTTGGCGCCCTCGGCCTCGTCGGCGTAATAGGTGCCCGAGGCACTGCGGCCCACCACGTCCACGGCAGACAGGGTGGGCGGGGTGATGACATCCCCGTCTGCGGCCCAGGCGGGGTGAAGGGATGCCAGCAGGGCGGCGGCCGCCATGGCCGTCAAGGTGGGGCGCGGCAGGGTGGCTAGGCGAGAGGAAGAAAGAGAAGACAAAGAACGCATGGCAAACTAGTCCAAAAGCGGTGAATGCAAAAGCCGGAGCAACGCGGCTCACGCCCGCCTGGGAGTTGGCAGGCGCACATGGCCGCGTGCCCACACCCACCCCACGGGGGTGAATGCAAGGGCAAAAACGAAAAGGGGATGCGCTGGGGAGCGCAGGCTGGCTGGGGCCTGACGTGTGTCAGGCCCGCTGGGCTGGCGGAGGATCGCGTGCTGCAAACGGCCAGCGCACCTGCTGGGCCGTGAAGGGGTCTGCGCTGTGTGGCGCGACGGCGCTGGGTTCTGCGGGGACTTGCGGTGGGCGAGCCGGTGCATGCGCCAGCCCCGCCTCCAGCGCGTGGGTCAGGCACCAGGCGCAGGTGGTGTGTGTCTCTTCGCTGTGATCGTCGCTGGCTGCGGAGCTGGTTGCCAGTGCATCCACATCGCCTGCGGTTGCCGAGGCTGTGGCGCTGCGCACCAGCTCCTGAATGTGCCGCGCCTCATGCAAGGGCGCACCCGCCAGCGCGTTGAACAACGCCACCAGCAGAAGCACGATGTGGAAAGGCAGGGCGGGGATGGTGCGGCGCAGCATGAGGGGATGCGAATCATACTCAAGTGCGGGTGAAATTGCGTGGACACTGGGGGAGCAAACAGGGAGGCGCCCCGGCTCTGCACTTTTGTGGGCTACAGTTCGGTCCGCTGAAGCTTGTCGGGTTCTACGAGATTCTTGTAATCTGGATATTCCCGCAGTTCAGAGCCCTCAAACCCTCGCTCCCAGCCATCCCCAGGAGGAATCGGTGTCGAGAATATCCCGTACCGTCCAGTTTATTTCTCAAGTTCTGCTGGATACATAACAGAGACTGCAAGATCGAGCACCATGACATCCGCGACCATCAAGCTTTTCCTTCCTCGTGGTGACGCAAAGAGTTTGCGGACGGCCGAAATATCGAACTGGAGCGGCAAGGCGATTGCCGCCCCGCGCACTGAGCTCGAAGAGCTCTTTTCACGCGACGAGCTCGATAAGCCGGGGGTGTACATTCTGCTCGGGACGGACCCAATAACGAACGCTCCTAGGGCGTATGTGGGAGAAGCTGAAGTTCTCCGTGACCGATTCAAGCAACACAAGTCGAAGGAATTCTGGGTCGCGGCGATCGCGTTTGTGAGTAAGGACGAGAATCTTACAAAAGCACATGTGCGATACCTTGAGAGCCGGATCCTCGCCGAGGCCACTTCAATCGGGCGCTACATCCTTGAGCAGAATCAGGCTGGCGGTTCAAAGTTGCCCGAATCTGACCGAGAAGACATGGAGGTCTTCCTGACCAGAATTCGTCAGCTTTTGCCAGTACTGGGCTCTGACATCCTCTCCCCCGTAGTGCAGCCCGCAACCGCTAAGTCCGGTGTGGGCCTTCTCTTGTGCACGATCAAGAAGGCCGAGGCGCAAGGCCAACGTAGTCCCAACGGCTTTGTCGTTTTCAAAGGTTCGACTGCGGTAGCGGAAGAGCGGCCCTCGGCGCAGCAGTGGATCAAGAGCCTCCGACAGCAGTTGCTCGATGAAGGCGCCATTGCACCCGAAAACGGACTGCTCCGATTTGTCAAGGACGCTGAGTTCTCAAGTCCGTCGGCCGCCGCCGCGACAATTAAAGGTGGCAATGCTAACGGGCTCACGTCGTGGCGCACGAAAGACGGTGTGACGCTCCGCGAGTTGGATGAACTGGCATGAGTCGGAGGGGCGATGGCGGGGCAATGCAGGTGGGTATGCGCTCCGGAGACCTGCCCTCAATCCCTGCAAATCTCCGAGTGCGAGGTCTGGTCATCAAATAAAAAAACGCCAGCAAACGCTGGCGTTTTTCTGTGACGGAAGAGCGATTACCCCTTCTGCACCATCTTAATAATGCTGGAAAAATCCAGCCCCCCATGCCCCGCCAGGCTGTGCGCCGCATACAGATTGCGCGCCATGCCCCCCAGCGGCGTGGCGGCCTTCACCGCCATCGCGTTCTCTTGCGCCAGGCCCAGGTCCTTGAGCATCAGGTCCGTGCCAAAACCGCCCGCGTAGCCTTTGCTGGCGGGCGCGGTTTCCATCACGCCGGGGAAGGGGTTGTATTTCTCCAGCGCCCAGTTGCCGCCCGAGCTGCGGCGCATGATTTCGCTGAGCACCTTGGGGTCCAGGCCGTTGGCCACGCCCAGGGCAATGGCTTCGCTGGTGCCCGCCATCAGGATGCCCAGCAGCATGTTGTTGCAGATCTTGGCCGTCTGGCCTGCGCCCACGCTGCCTGCGTGGAAGATGTTGGCGCCCATTTTTTCGAGTACGGGGCGGGCGCGTTCCAGGTCGGCGGCGTCGCCGCCCACCATGAAGGTGAGGGTGCCTGCAATGGCGCCGCCGGTGCCGCCCGACACGGGGGCGTCGATAAAGGCCACGCCCTTGGCCTTGGCGGCCTCGGCCACCTTGCGAGAGGTGGCGGCAGCGATGGTGGAGCAGTCGATGATCAGCGTACCGGCAGGCAACTGTGCCAGCAGGTCGCCCGCGCCGAGGAACAGGCCTTCCACATGCTGGCTGGCGGGCAGCATGCTGATGACGACTTCGGCACCCGCCACGGCGGCCTTGGCATCAGCGGCGATGGGCACGCCGTCTGCGGCCAGCTTGTCGCGGGCGGGTTGCGAGAGGTCGAACGCGCGCACTTCGTGGCCTGCCTTGTGCAGGTTGTGTGCCATGGGGCCGCCCATGTTGCCGAGGCCGATGAATGCGATTTTCATGTTGTGTTGCTCCTGGATGTCGTTGTGATGGTGAAAGAAAAGGGGTTCGGGTTTGGTATGAATTTGATAGCTACCAACGCATATTCATCTATCGCTTGAGCCCAAAAACATCTGAAATCAATCGGTGATGTCTGCTCCGCGGCCCGCCAGCTCGGCGCGCAGCACCGAGCGGTGGCAGCGGGCTTCGTCTTCGCAGTAGCAGCCCAGCGACATTGCGCTGTGGCGCGACAGCGCGGCCAGCAAATCGAGCGTGCGGCTGGCCTCGGGCTGGGCCAGTTCTTTGCGGAACTGCTTGGCGAAGGCGTCCCACGCTTTGTCCCCGTCTTTGCCGGTGGGCACCTGCTGGCCCTGGGCCATGAGGTCGGCGCTGGGGGAAAGCAGGGGGTACCACACGTCGTAGTAGTCGCGGCTCGCGAACTCGGCCTTGGGCACACCGCGCGGCGGGCGGCGCACGGTGCCGATGCGGGTGCCTTCCCCGGCGGCGCGCGGGGTGCCAAGGCGGACGATGCGAAGGGGCATGGTGAGGCTCCGGGTGGGGGTGGAGAGGCGAGTCAGTCGTCGGCTTCGAAGATGCTGTGCTTCTTGGCGGTCGGATTTTTGGAGAGGGGCTTTGCGGCTTTGGCAGCGGCACCTTTTGTGCGCGCGCCTGTTGCTGTGACTTTCTTCGGCGTGGCGGGCTGGGCTTTGGCGATGCCCCTTTTTTTCTTGGGCGGTGCAGCCTTGGCGTGCGGGTTGTAGGCCAGCGCTTCGTCAATCCAGAAGCTCCACTGCGTCCGGGTAGAAAACCCATTGGGCTCCACCCAGAAATAGCCCTTCATACCCCCGCCCGGTGAGAGTTCGCGCGTGTTCTGCATTTCCTGCAGCTCGCCGTGCCGCTCCGGCGGCAAACGCACCAGCAGCTCCTCGCCCTTGACGGCGATGCACATCTTGCCGTCCACGAAGAAGGCGTGCGTTCCAAAGAGAGCGCGTTCTTCCACGTCACTGCGGTGGGCGAGCGCCGTGCGCACGGCGTCGATCAGGTGCAGGGTTTCGTCAGACAGCGGGCGGGCGGGCATGGTGAGAGCTAAAAATGCCGGTAGCGCTAGTGCAATATGCCTGGGTAGCTATGAATGTTATAGCTACCGGATGGCCTCGGTGGCATCTCCATCCAGCATGCGCCGCGCAATGATCACCCGCATGATTTCATTGGTGCCTTCCAGAATCTGGTGTACGCGCGCGTCGCGCAGCAGGCGCTCCAGCGGGTATTCGCGGATGTAGCCGTAGCCGCCGTGCAACTGCAGGGCGTCATTGATGACGGTAAAGCCTGCGTCGGTGGCAAAGCGCTTGGCCATGGCGCAATAGGTGGAGGCGTCGCGGGCACCGGCGTCGAGCTTGCTGGCGGCCAGGCGCACCATCTGGCGGGCGGCGACCAGCTCGGTCGCCATGTCGGCCAGCTTGAACTGCAGCGCCTGGAAGCTGGCGATGGGTTTGCCAAACTGCTTGCGGTCTTGCATGTATTGCTGGGCGGCGTTGAGTGCGCCTTGCGCCGCACCCACGGAGCAGGTGGCGATGTTGATGCGGCCGCCGTCCAGGCCCTTCATGGCGATCTTGAAGCCTTCGCCCTCGCGGCCCAGCAGGTGGTCGGCAGGGATGCGCAGGTTGTCAAAGCTGATGGTGCGGGTGGGCTGGCTGTTCCAGCCCATCTTCTGTTCCTTCTTGCCGTAGCTGATGCCAGGTGTGTCGGCGGGCACGGCAAACGCGCTGATGCCGCTGGCGCCCGATGACGCATCACCCGTACGGGCCATGAGCACCAGCACATCGGTGCTGCCCGCGCCGCTGATGAAGGCCTTGCTGCCGTTGATGACGTATTCGTTGCCAACCAATTCGGCACGCGTCTTGAGCGAGGCGGCGTCGGAGCCCGCGCCGGGTTCGGTCAGGCAGTAGCTGGCGAGCTTTTCGCCGGTGGTCAGCAGCGGGCCCCAGTGGTCGCGCACGGCGGGTGTGGCCCAGGTGCCCAGCATCCAGGTGGCCATGTTGTGGATGGTGATGAAGGCGGTGGTGCTGGGGTCCACGGCCGCCATTTCTTCAAAGACCAGCGTGGCGTCGAGCCGGGGCAGGGCGAGGCCGCCGGCGGCTTCGGGGGCGTACAGGCCACAAAAGCCCAGCTCGCCCGCCTTGGCGATGGCTTCTTTCGGGAAGATGCCTTCCTCGTCCCAGTGCGCGGCGTGGGGTGCGAACTCAGCTTGTGCAAAGTCGCGGGCCGTCTGGGCAAAGGCGCGTTGTTCTTCTGTGAGTTCAAAGTCCATGGTGTTCTGTCTCGTCGTCGGTTCTTGTTGTTCTGGGGGCCTTGCTCAGGGCTTGGCCGACGGGTGGTCCAGCGTGAGCCAGCGCATCAGGCCCTTGCGGCGCGCCTGGGTTTCGGCCGTCAGGCACTCGTGGTACAGGCGCGGCCACTGGGGTTGCGATTCGTTGCTGCGCTGCGTCTGCTTGCAGCGGGTGGTGCGCTCGCGTTGCCAGGCGGTGTGCTCCTGCCGCAGCTGGGGCCGTTCGTGGGCCGACAGGGCGCGCATCACGTCGCCGTAGAGGATGGCGATCTCGGTGTCTGCCGCCTGGAAGGCTTGCACGGCGCAGGCGTTGGTTTCTTCCACGGTGCCACCGCGTTTGCAGGCGGCACCGGCTTGCGCGGGGGCGTCGGCCCCGATCAGCATCACGCTCGCAGCACCGAAGACCATGGCCCATCTCTGCATCGTTGTCTGAAAAGTTTGCATGCCCTGCTTTTACCACCGCGCACAGCGGTTGAAACCGGCGCGGACAAAGGCGAGGTAGCCGCGCAAGGGCCGCCAGTCCCCGGGGCAGGCGCTGGCTGCGTCCCCCTTCCGCCTCGCGCAGCGATGCAGAGAAAGGGGGAAGCGGCGAAGCCGCTCAGGGGGTTACTTCAAACTAATCGTCGTGTTCACACCATGCGAGATGGTGCTGTCATCAAACCAGCGCGCCGTCACGGTCTTGGTCTGCGTGTAGAACAGCACGACCTGCTTGCCGTAGGGGCCCAGGTCGCCCAGCTTGGAAGCGCGCGAACCCGAGAACGAGAACAGCGGCACGGGCACAGGGATTGGCACGTTAATGCCGACCTGGCCCACGTCGATCTCTTCCTGGAACTTGCGGGCTGCCGCACCCGACTGGGTGAAGATGGCAGTGCCGTTGCCGTTGGGGTTGTCGTTGATGAAGGCAATGGCTTCGTCAATGTCGGCTGCGGCCGACAGGCACAGCACGGGGCCAAAGATTTCCTGGTCGTAGATGCTCATGCCGGGCTTGACGCCGCTGAACACCGTGGGGCCCACAAAGTTGCCCTTTTCGTAGCCAGCCACCACGGGGTTGCGGCCGTCCAGCTCCAGCGTGGCGCCGTCGGCAATGCCGCGCTCGATCAGGCCCTGCACGCGGTCCTTGGCGGCACAGGACACCACGGGGCCCACGTCCGTGCCTTTTTCCACACCGGCGCTCACCTTCAGGGTCTTGGCCTTGGCCACCAGTTCGGGGATCCACTTTTGCGCTTCGCCCACCAGCACCACCACCGACAGCGCCATGCAACGCTGGCCTGCGGCACCGAAAGCAGCACCTGCCAGGGCGTTCAGGGTCTGTTCCTTGTTGGCGTCGGGCATCACGATGGCGTGGTTCTTGGCGCCCATCATGCATTGCACGCGCTTGCCGTTGAGGCTGGCGCGGTTGTAGACATGGGTGCCCACCTTGGTGGAGCCCACGAAGCTGATCGCCTTAATGTCCTTGTGGTCGCAGATCGCGTTCACAGCGGCTTCGCCACCGTGGATCACGTTGAGCACGCCAGGGGGGATGCCGGCTTCGAGCGCCAGCTCCACCAGGCGCATGGTCACCATGGGGTCTTGCTCGGAGGGTTTGAGCACGAAGGTGTTGCCCGTGGCAATGGCCATGGGGAACATCCACAGCGGGATCATGGCCGGGAAGTTGAAGGGCGTGATGCCCGCGCACACGCCCAGCGGCTGCAGCAGGGTGTAGGTGTCCACGCCGCCAGCCACGTTGTTGGCCAGCTCACCCAGTTGCAGGTTGCCAATGCTGGCAGCGTGCTCGACCACTTCCAGCCCACGGAACACATCACCTTCGGCGTCGGGCAGGGTCTTGCCTTGCTCTGCCGTGAGGATGGCGGCCAGCTCGGCCATGTTTTCGCGGATGAGCTGCTGGTACTTGAGGAAGATGCGGGCGCGGGTGCCGATGGGGGTCTTCTTCCAGGTCTTGAACGCTTCCTTGGCCGAGGCCACTGCGGCATTGATTTCATCGGCCGTGGCAAACGGCACGCGGGCCAGCACTTCTTGCGTGGCGGGGTTCACCACATCACGCCACTCGGTGGACTTGGATTCGACGAACTGGCCGCCGATCAACAGCTTGACGGTGGGGGCCAGCACGGCCTGGGAGGTGGGTGCATTCATCGGTTTGTCTCCTGGAAAAAGCGGGCAAAGGTGCGGGCAGGGTGCCCAGAACTTCGCCATCCTAATTGTGCAGAATTGTCTGCACAATAGACAATGGTGCGCACAAGGTTTGCAAAAATGCACATCGCTGCTTTTGCCTCCGACCTTTGCATATCCTTGTTTGCGTAATGCTCACTGATTCAAGGACTACCCCATGGACTGGGACAACCTGCGCTACTTTCTGGAGCTGGCCCGCGCCGGCACGCTGGTGGGGGCTGCGCGCCGCTTGGCCGTAGACCACACCACGGTGGCGCGCCGCCTGCAGGCGCTCGAAAAGCAGGTGGGCTCCGCCCTGTTTGCGCGCGAGGCGGGCGGCCACCGGCTGACAGAGGCCGGGCGCGCACTGCTGCCCCAGGTCGAGGCCATGGAAGCCGCCTTTCTGGCGGTGGAAAACGCCGCCCCCGGCGTGCGCCAAGGCCTGCATGGCTTGGTGCGCATTGGAACCACCGAGGGCTTTGGCAACCTGATCCTGGCGCCCCAGCTGGCCCGGTTTGCGCTGGACCACCCCGGTCTGGTGGTGGACCTTCTGGCCCTGCCGCGCCTGGTGCACCTGTCGCGCCGCGAGGCCGATATCGTCATCTCGCTGGAGCGACCGGCCCGCGGCGCGGTGGTGGTCGTGAAGCTGACCGACTATGTGCTGCAACTGTATGGAGCGCGCAGCTACCTGCAGCGCCATGCCCCTATCCACACGCCAGACGACCTGCGGGGCCACACCTTCATCAGCTACGTGGACGACCTGCTGTTCAGCAAGGAACTGCAGATCCTGGACGAACTGCACCGCCCTGCGCATTTCGCGCTGCGCAGCACGAGCATCCTGGCCCAGTACGAAGCCGCCCGCGTGGGGGCGGGGCTGGCTGTGCTGCCCGCCTTTGTGGCAGCGCAAGACCCATCGCTGGTGCCTGTGCTGCCGGGTGTGGCACGGTTTCAGCGCACCTTCTGGATGTCCATGCCGGGCGACAACAAGCACGTGGCCCGCATGCAGGCCACGTGGGCGTTTTTGCGGGAGGCGGTGGCGGCTCAGCAGGGGTTGCTGTTGCCGCCTGTCGATGGCATTTGATTTGCTATTCAATTTATAGCTACTGGCGTATGAAAATCTTGCGCCTCTGGCACTTTTGGCCATCAATTGGCTCCTGGCACATGACCCTGTCCCTCTCCTCGCCGTCGTCATCTGTCCCCCGCATGCGTCAACGTGCAGCAGCGCTTGTCACCCAGCAGGGCAGGGTGCTGCTGCACCGGGCGCAAGGCGACACGTTTTGGGCGTTACCGGGGGGCGGGATCGAGCCTGGAGAAAGTGCCGCACAGGCGGTGGTGCGCGAGTTGCTGGAAGAACTGGGGCAGGCCGTAGTGCCGGGCGCGCTGGCTTGTGTGGTGGAGAACTTCTTCGTTCATTCCGGCCAGCTGCACCATGAACTGGGTCTTTGCTTGCACACCAGTCTGCTGGGCGATGGCCCCTTGATCGCAGGGGATGGCCCCTATGAGGGGCTGGAAGGCGGTCGCGGCCTGGTGTTTGCTTGGTTTTCCAGCGACGAGCTTGCGCACCTAGACATCCGTCCGACGATCTTGCGCAGCTATTTGCTTGAATTGCTGGCATGTGGCCCCAGCGGCGTGGCGCACCTTGTGCACCGGGACGGGCTTGTATCCCACTTGTCGACTGGATCCGCCGCGTAGAGTATTTACGCCCTCGCTGACGGTGTTGCCTACGGAGCGTGGGGCCATGGGCCCGGTTCATCGACGTGGACTGTGCCCCGGCGTCCGCCACTGCAGCGGTACCAGGTCATACAGCGGGCTTGGCTCGCGCTGCCAGCCGCTGGTGGGTGCTGCGGTGGTCGTGCCGGTGGGCGAGCCGTTGGTGCCGATGTGAAGACCGGCGAGCTGCTGCATCCACGCGACGTCGATGGCGCCGCCTTGCAAGGGTCTGGAGAAGATCAGCTCCAGCATCTTGCGGCCCTGTGGGTCGCCGCTGCTGGCTGCTACCTGGTACAGGCGCACGGCCTCGGTGTAGTTGGCAGGTACGCCGTCGCCGCGGTGGTAGCGTTGGGCCTCCGCGTACCAATCTGCAGCGCTGTAGCGGGCTGATCGGGTGCGGGCGTTGGGACCGCTCTGGATGCGGCGGGCCAGAAGGCGGGCGTTGGCGGCGGCGGCCTCGGATTTTGCAGACGCTGATTGGAACTGGACCATCGCCTGTTCGAGATCGCCGCTGGCGATGAACTCCAGCCCCAGTTCGTTGCCGGCCTGCGCGTTGCCGGCCCGCACAGCTTGCGTCAACAGTTTTTGAAGCGATGGGCTGGTCGTCGCTGGGGTCGCTGAGCCGGGATATCGGTCAGGTGAGGGCAAACGGGGCTCGGCCAATGGAGCCAATGCCTTGGCCGCATGCCATTCGAGGTATTTGGCAAGCCCCGGATCAGCACGGCCCACCAGCGCAATCCAGTGCATGGCGGTTGAAGGATTGGGTGCTGCCACGCACCCGCTGAGCTGGCACCATGCAAGGCCCGCAGGAGCCAGGGGGTGGCTGAGCATTTGCGCACGTTCAAACCAGTGCTGGGCCTGCGCCGGGTCAGCGGGCATGGCCAGGCCATGCAACGCCAGCAATCCCAACAGCCACGCCGCATCGGCAGGCGTCAGGTCGCCCGTTGATCGCGTTGTAGGGGCAGGGGGGGCGCGCGGCTTGCGCGTCGGCACCCCATCGCGTTGCGCGGTGCTGCGAAGTTTTTGCAACATCTTCTCCTGCATGGGGTCGTCAGACCCGGGCACCTGGGGGGACGCGGCGTTCAGGCTGGCGCGATCGATGACGGTGATTTCCGCGGGCGTGGGAAGCGCTCGCACCGATGCCAGCGCAGGTGCTGCAGTCACCACCGCCAAGACCAGGCACGCTGCACCCCAGGCCTGCGCCACGGCGCCATGGATTGCGCGCCACATGCCCTGCGGTGCATGCAGCCCACCCATGGTGGAATGCGTGTGCGCCGTGGTCGCCGGGGTGGTGGTCATCGCGTTCGCCTGCGCAGTGCTTTACCGACGGTGTGTCACTTGCGTGAGGCGGGTTGGGCAGGCGCACTGGCTGCGGCGGGCAGGGCCCGGCGTGGAATGACTTGCCAGTACACGGCATTGCCGGTGTAGCCATCGGTGCCCCAGGCGGTGGCGAAGGCTTCGTTCAAGCGCTCCAGCGCCCGGTAGTTCTGGATGGGCTTGAGCGGCGGTCCGCGCAGCGCCTCGGGCAAACGGGGCGTGCTGTCCTCGTCGGTGGCAAAGCACGCCACACCTTCGGTGCCGGGGCTGGCTGCGTCCATGATGAAGCCGGGGTTGGGGCTCATCCAGTCGGGGATGCGTATGGCCTGGTTGGCAGACACCCAGCCGGTGGTGTTGGCCTGGTTGGGCAGCAGGCGGATGACTGTGCCGGTGGCATCGGCCAGAAAACACTGCAGGTAGGAGGCGCGCGACACGGTGGCCGACAGGAAGACTTGTTCCCCCACCTCGAATGCGGTGCGCTCCAGCAACACGTTCTCGATCTGCAGATCGATGCTGCGCGCAGGCGGTGGGTCTCCGTACTTGGCCGCCCCCGGATTGCTGCTCACCACATGGATTGCAGTATTGGGAGTGGCAGGACTGGCGGCGATGTGCGGCACAGGCTCTGCGTGCGTGCTGGCCCAGCCAATGCGGGCCAGGGTGCCGTCTGCGGACAGCCCGACAAAGTGGCGCAGCGCCCGTTCGTAGGTCGCAAAGTCCACCACGCCCGTCACCACCATACCGTTGTCCGCCTGAAAGCGCGCCAGGGCTTTGCGCAGCGCCGGGTCGTTGTCCGGCAGGGGTTGCGCGACGGGGGCAAGGTAGCCCCGGCTGACCAGCGAGCGTGCGATGAGCTGGGTGCGCACGGCGGGCGAGCCTTCGTCAAACCAGTCGCGCAGCTGCCGCTGAAAGTCCGGGTGGTTTTGCTCCAGCGTCAGGCATTGCCAGTAAGGCACCCGGGCCCATTTGCCAATGAGTTCTATGGTGGCCAGGTCCACCAGTGTGCGCACTGCACTGCCAGAGCCCTGGGTGTAGTCACGCCCCACGTTGAACTGAACGCCATAAGTGCCGATGCGCCCGGCCAGGTCCACGCCCTGTCCGCCGTTGCCAATGATGACTTCGTTGGCGGAGTCCAGTCCGGGAATCAGAGTGCGGGTGCGAAAGTCGCCCAGGTGCATCTCCAGGCCGATGATGGTGGCGTTGCGGCTCTGGCTGTAGCCCATGTCGATGCGGGGGCCGGAGAGCCCGGTGTCGAACCGGTTGTTGATCACGTTCTGGTCCACGAACGAGATGGCACCCGACAGGTACAGCGCGGGCCGCTGCAGCTGCATCTGGTTGTTGTTGAGCAGGATGGTGGTGAGGTTCTGCACCGTGTCCTGGCGCGCGATGTCCACCTCGTAGTCCACAAAGCGGAAGGCATTGCTCAGGCGCGACATCTGCGACAGGGCCGTGATCACCATGTCCTTGGTGGCCACGGTGACGCGGGTGGAGTAGTCGGGAATCTGCTTGCTCGTGATCAGTGTGGTGGGCAGCTGTGCATCGCGCAGCATGTGGTCCATGCACATCAGCGAGTCGGAGAAGCTGGAGATGGAGCGTGTGGGTCGCACCACGGGGCGGTCGGTGATGGAAGCCAGGCTCTGAAAGGCCTGGTCCTTGCGCGGATCCCTGGGCGTGGCACAGCCAGCCAGTCCCAGTCCGACGACAAGCCAAAGCGCTCCATGGATCGCGCGCATCACAGGGTGTGGGGAGCGTGGGCGCTGGGGGCGAGAGCATGCAGGCATGGCGGGGCTCGGCGGGGTGGGCGGCATGTTCTCTCTCCTGGCGGCCGGGCGTATGGCGCCTGGCCTGTTATTTGCAGATATTGACGAGATCGCCGCGCAGCACCACCACCTGCGGCGCCTGGTTGGGACCGTACTTGGCCGATCCCGTGGTGTTGGCAGACACGGTGTTGCTGCCCACCTCCTGGACGCAGGTCTTTTGCATGCCCTGTGCATTGGCAGTGGTGACCACGTCGTTGTTGGTCAGCACGCCGGTGGTGTCGTCTGAGAAAGCCTTGGCTTCGTAGCGGGCGATGCGGGCGCGTAGCCACGATGGCATGGTGTTGCTGCCGTCCAGTCCCGTCGAGGCTGCCACTGGCCCTGTGGGCTGCATCTGGACCGAGAGCTTCTTGGTCAGGATGACCGGGTCTTCCCCTGGGGCCTGCGCCCACGCGGGGCCTGGCATCAGGCCGCAGACCGTGAGCAACGCTGCGCATGGCGCCAGAAAACGTGTGTTCATGGAACACCTCCTATGGTGAGAATGAGGGGCCCACCCGCGCTGCTGTTTGCAGCCTTGCCGGTGTGCCCCTGGCACGAACTCATCCGGGCACTGATGTGCTGCCGGAATCAGACCCTCGCAGGTCTATTCACCAGCCGAGCTGGTGCCGATCTCAGTAGGGCCAGCCGGCGGGCTTGGTGGGCTGGCAGGTGAAGCAGGCGTTGTTGGAGGCGATGTTTTGCACCGCCTTGCTGTTGCTGCCGCTGGAGAGGTTGTTGACCGACGAGTTGATCATCGAGGTGAATTGGCTGGAGTTGCCAATGATGGTGACTTCGCCCACGTTGGATGACAGGTTCTGGCTGGCGTAGGCTTCGCTGCCGCTGGCGGTGTTGGTCAGATTGCCGCCAAAGCCCGTTACCGTCTGGGTCGAATTGCCACTGATGGTGACGTTGCCTGTGTTGGAGGCCAGGTTCTGGAAGGCTTCGCTCTTCGAGCCCGTCGAGTTGTTGTTGACGGACACCGACGTCAGGGATACCGACTGCGTGGAATTGCCGGTGATGGTGATGTCCGGAGTGGAAGGGACCGGACCGGTGGCCATGGCGGCGGAGGCAATGACGCTGAGCGTGATGAAAGCAAGGGTTTTCATGACAGATCCTTCAAGGATGACTTCTACACTGGCTGCAACCGCAGCGAACCTGCGGTGCAGAGGGGGTTGGACGGCGCTTTCAGGCCTGGTTTTTTGAGAACCGGTGGCCGTTAGGCGCTGTCGGAGTTCAGTGTGCGAGCCGATGCGATTCGTGCGAATACGCCGGGCGGGCTACCTCATACAGCGGAGCGGTTCAACCCTTGGACCCGCGCAAAGCCTTTGCCAGCGCGGCTTGGCCGCCCGCACCACATGAGATCGGCCGAAGAAAGTCAGGTAGTAACCAATTGCTACTTGGGCAACATTGCCAAATATATTTGGACCTTGAAATTTATTTGGCGCACTGTGTGCGCTGCCGTACAGAGAGGCATGAGTGCGTTGGAGAACATGCATGTGAACGCAAGAGTTGCATGCAGATGCGTCAACCGAAAGACCCAGTCCATCGGGGCCCACCACCACGTCCGCAGGAGTTCACCCATGAGCAGCAGTTGGCAGGTCGATACACCATCGCAAACGTTGACGTCTTCAGCGTTGCTTTCAAAGCAGAGTGCGCGCGACCTTGCATCGCTTCCGTCGGGCCGGTTTGAAACCTATTCCAACCCGCCATCGGTCTGGCCCGCCTTCCTCACTGGGCAGGAGGCCAATCCGGTGCGGGTCTTGCTGGTGGACGACGATCCGCACATCCGCCTGGTGATTGCACAGGAGCTCATGGCCGATGCCCGCACGTTGCTGGTGGCGCAGGCGGGCAGTGTCCGCGAGGGGCGCAAGGCCATCAAGAATCACGATTTTGATGTGCTCCTGGTGGACCTGAACCTGGGCGACGGTGACGCCTTTGACCTGTTGCACTACGTGAAGCCTGTGCGCCCATCAGCCCAAACGGTCGTGATCTCGGTCATGGAAAACGACGAGCAGGTCCTGCGGGCCTTTGAACTGGGGGCCACGGGGTATGTGGGCAAGAACTCGTGGTTCGGCAACTATTCGCAAGCCGTGTTGCAGGTGGCCAATGGTGGCGCCTCCATCACCCCCAACCTGGCGCGGCGGTTGCTGCAGCGGTTTGACCGCACCCACTCGGCCGAAAACAAGCGACGGCAGCCCGATGAGGCAGATCGGCTGTCCACACGGGAAAAGGAAATCCTGCGCATGGTGGCCAGCGGCTACACCAGCGCCGAGGTGGGGGCGCGCCTGCTCATCAGCAGCATGACGGTCAACACCCACTTGCGCAATATCTACCGCAAGTTGCAGGTGCGCACCCGTGCCCAGGCGGTGCGCTTCGCCTCGCTGCGGGGGCTCTTTTGACGGAGGATGCAGGTGGCTGCCGCGTGTGTGGGTTGTGTTGTCACCAGGTGTGCTCTCGGTTGCCCACGCCACCCAGAAAGCCAGGATTGAGCGGTGTTTCGCACACGTCCCCCGTTGTTCGCCATCGCTTGCATGTGCATGTGGCTGCTGCAATGGGCGCTCCTTGCGATGGCGTTTTATGGCTATGACGAGGAGAGGCCGTCGGATCGGCAATGGTGGGAGCTGGCCGCCCTGGTGATCTCGGTGGGCCTGGGGGCCCTGCTGCTGGTGCAACTGCCGCGGGCCCTGCAGTGGCGCCCCCGGCTGCGGCTGCGCGCCAGTGCCGAGGTGACGGCAGAGCGGCGGCGCATTGCGCAGGACTTGCATGACAACCTGGGCGCACAACTGGTCTTTGCCATGGCGTTGCTGGAGACCGAGCCGCCCGTAGTGCGTGAACTCCGTTCGCTGCTCGACAAGTGCATGCTGGACCTGCGACTCGTGGTGGACTCCATGGATGCGGCGGACGAGCCATTTGCTGACCGCCTGGCCCGGCTCCGGCACCGCATCCAGCCCGTGCTTGATCGGCGTGGCATTCGCATGGTGTGGGATGTGCAAATTCCGCCGTTGTCCAGTTTTCCGTATGCCGACAGTGCCATGCACCTGGTTGCCATTGTTCAGGAGGCCTTGAGCAACGTGTTGCAGCATTCGGGCGCCACCGAGGTCTCGGTGGGTGTGCGTTACCGTGCGGGTGCCGAGTCCTGGTGTGCCGAGGTCAGCGACAACGGGCGCGGCATGCTGCTTCACGCTGGCGAAGGCAGTCCACTGGGAGGCCATGGGGTGGCAGGCATGAACCACCGTGCGCAGATGGCGGGCGGTGACTTGCTGGTGCTGCAGCGTCCGGGTGGGGGCACCTGCATTCGGGTGGTGATGCCGGGCAGAGGGAGTGCCTAGGATCGCATGGGCTGCTGGGCGCGCAGCCTCCAGCCCGCGGTCCATTCGCAAAACTGGCGTGAAAACTGTTGGTTTATTCGCCCACCGTACGGGCTGCTGCCCGCTACCCTTGGTGCATCTGGGCGATGCGGTGACTTGCGGACAGGTCAAAGGTACCGGGCTGTCGCCACACAGGAGTTCATGGCGATGTCCCCTCTCATTTCCGGCCTCGCATCGGTGGCGTCGATGATTTTCAATGCGGCCTCCAGTGGCGCGGGCAAGGCGTCCGCGCGGCGTGGGGGTGAGGCGGCGGCGCCCGAGCCCTCGGCCGTGGTCACCCTCAGCCCCGAGGCGCAGACGCTGGCGGGAATGGCCGGACAGGGCGCTCTGGCGACCCAGGGCCAGCCGTCTGGCGCGGGGATGACTGTGGGGCGTTCGTCCGGTCAGGCCACTGCGGCATTGCCCGGTGGCCGTGCGGCAGGGGCCGTGTCCAAGGAAGATTTCCAGGCGTTGCTGACCCGGTTTGGTGCTACCGAAGATCAGAAGCAGCAGCTCACGGCGGGCTTTGACGCGGACAAGGATGGTGTCATCACCCACGATGAATTCCTCAAGGGGCTGGCCCGCACCAAAGGCCAGCAGGCGGGCAGCGATCCGTTCGCGCAAGCCGTGCTGCAGGTGATGGACCGTGCGGGTAACGCCGATGGCACCGTGGCCAAGGACGAGTTTGCAGGGCTGACTTCGGCGTTTGCTCTGGCAGAGCGGCGTGCGCCCTCGACACGGACTGCCTGAACAGCCTGAACCGTGAGGAAGCACCGGTACCTGCCACCTGTGCTGTGAGCACGTGTGCTGGGGCTGGAGCCGTATCAGGTGACCTTGGGCAGCGGCAGCGACACCCAAAAGCTGCTGCCCTTGCCCGGTTCGCTCTCCACCCCCAGGCTGCCCCCCATGCCCTCGACGAGGCGTTTGCACAGCGCCAACCCCAGTCCCGCACCCTCAAAGCTGCGCGTCGATGACCCGTCGACCTGTTCGAACAACGTGAAGATGCGGTGCTGGTCACCGGCCGCAATGCCAATACCCTCGTCCGTCACGCGCAGCCGCCACACCGTCGCATCAGGTGTGTCCTGCTCGGTCTCCAGGGTCAGCTGGATGTGACCCGAGAGGCTGAATTTCACGGCGTTGTCCAGCAGGTGGACCAGCACCTGCTGAATACGGTCTGCGTCCCCCACGTGGCTGGCGTCGGTGCCCACGCCATCGAGGGCCAGGAAGATCTGCAAGCCTTTTTGGCGCGCCTGCGGCTCCAGCAGTTGCACCGCATCTGCCGCCAGCTCTGGGACCGATAGCGGCGCAAACTGGAACGCTACTTGGCGTGTTTCCAGCGCAGCCAGATCGATCAGGTCGTTGAGCATGCGCATGAGGCCTTTGGCCGCATCCATCACATTGTTCAGCACGGGCTTCAGGCGCTCATCCTGCGAGCGGTTGCGCACCAGTTCGGTCATCCCCAGGATCAGCGTCATGGGGGTACGCAACTCGTGCCCAATGTTGGCGAGAAAGATGCTCTTGGTGCGCAGAGCAGCCTCCGCGGCTTCCTTGGCGACGGACAACGCTGCCGTGCGCTCCTTGACCCGAGCCTCCAGGTGCTGCCGCTCTGCCTGCAAGGCGCGCTCCAGCTCCCGCCGCCCCGTCACATCGCGGCCAATGCTGTGGTATCCGGCTGGCTGGCCCTGGGCATCGCGGTACAGGCGGCTGGACATCTCAAACCACCGCACGCCGCCATTGGCACAGCGCATTGGCAGCGTCAACAGCGGCTGCCGGTCACGCACCGCCTCGCGCAGTGCCCCTGCGCCCTCGGGTGTCAGTGTCTTGTAGATCGAGCGGCCGATGACCTCGTGCGCGGGGACGCCGCGCGCCCGCTCGTCAGAGGGGCTCACATACGCCACCGTCATGTCGGGGTTGATCCGCCAGATCACTTCTTCCGCGCCTTCTGTGAGCAGCGTGAACTGTTGATCCCGCTCGGACAGGTGCTGGTACATGCGCAGCGCTTCGCCCACAAACAGGTAAAAGCACAAACTGCTCAGCGACAGCGCCAGTGTGAAGATGATGAGCGCATGCAGCGAATACGGCGCGCTCTGCATGCCGTTGCTACCCACTACCAGCGCCAGTGTCAGGACGGTATAGCAGACGCCCGCGGCCCGCCCCAGCAACAGATATGCCGCGCCCACTCCGATCAGGAACCACACGGCGCGCAGCTCGTGCCCCAGGGGCTGCCACAGGGCATAGGTGAACAATGCCAGCCCGATGGAGGTCTGGATGAGTGCCACCGGAACATAGACCCGCGGCCAGCAGCGCAAGGCCCACCACAGCGCCATCATGACCGCGGTGCCAGTTCCCAGGGCAAGGTTCCACGACCCTGGGGAGGGAACCAGCCCGGTAGCGCCCACCGCCAGCAACAGCAACTCAAAAGCCACATTGGCTGACAGGATGCCCTGCAGCAGACGGATCTGAACCTGCCGCATGTTGCCAACGGGGTAGGGGGATGAGGGCATGGTCTGGGCGGTATGGCGATGTTTTGTATTTATCGTTTATATCAAATAAATGATTAAAATGCCAATATTATCAATTTGATTGTGTTTTCGCTGCAAATTGATCATTTGCGTGTTTCTGGCCGAGTCCGGGTGGCCGCCGTGCCGCGCCACCCCCCTACAAAGCGCCAAAGACAAAGGGCCCTCGGAAGGGCCCTATGTGTGCATTTGAAAACTTCCTCTCGCAGACGCTGTGTGGCCTGCACCGGAAGTTCAGCTACCGGTCATATCCGGCCCATCAGCAGCAGGATCACCAGGATCAGCACCACCAGGCCAATCCCGCCGCTGGGCCCGTAGCCCCATGAGCGGCTGTGGCCCCAGGTGGGCAGGGCGCCGACCAGGATGAGGATCAGAACGATCAGAAGAATCAGCGAGAGTGACATGGCAGTTCCTTGTTGGAGTGGTTTGCGGTGAGTGCATTGTTGGGTGCACCCCGCGAACTGCCCGCAGGTGCCGCGCCCGCCACTGGGTCAGGGATTTCCGACACCCACTGTGGGATGTGCGGGTTGTGCCCGGACCAGACCCCGCAGATTCATATCAAAAATGATAGCTGCAGGCGCATGTTTGACTAGCGCTTGCAGCTGTTTTTTCTCCAAACCTGTGCCGAAGCCTCTCAGTGGGCCCCCGCTGCGTCTGCCGCGCCCGCGCCGCCGGTGCGCGCAGGGCGCTTGGTCAGCCAGATCAGCCCGATCAACAGCAGGAACAAGCCGGCCGAGCCCAAAAAGATGTCGTTGGCCGCGCGGGTGAACGCCTGCTGGTCGATCAGCCGGTTGATCTGCGCCAGCGCCTGCATCTGCGTGAGGCCCGAGGCCACCAGGCCGTCCAGCGTCTGCGCGAACACCCCCTGGCCTTGCACCAGCCCTTCGGTCAGGTGCGCATGGTGCATGGCGGCGCGGCTCTCCCACAGCGTGGTGGCAATCGACGTACCCATGGCACCGGCGGTGATGCGCACAAAGTTCGACAAGCCTGCTGCCGCCGGGATGCGGTCTGGCGACACACCCGCCAGCGTCAGCGTGGTCAGCGGGATGAAGAAGAACGCCATGGCCGCGCCCTGCAACAGCGTGGGGATCAGGATGTGGATGAAGTCGGTCTGCACCGTGAACTGCGAACGCATCCACAGCACCGTGCTGAACACGATGAACGCACCCGTGGCCATGCGGCGCGGGTCCCACTGGCCGACCTTTTTGCCCACCAGCGGCGTGAGCAGGATGGCGAACACGCCCACCGGCGCCAGTGCCATGCCGGCCGAGGTGGCCGTGTAGCCCATCCACTGCTGCAGCCACAGCGGCAGCAGCACCACGTTGCCGAAGAACAGTGCGTAGGCCACCGACAGCGCCAGCGCGCCGAACGTGAAGTTGCGGCCCTTGAAGAGCTTGAGGTCCACCACCGGGTGCTTTTCGGTCAGCTCCCACACCAGGAAGACAGCAAACGCCACCACGGCGACCACGGCCATGGTGATGATCTCGCCCGAGGCAAACCAGTCCAGCTCCTTGCCCTTGTCGAGCATGAGCTGCAGCGCGCCCACCCACAACACCAGCAGGCTGAGGCCCACGGTGTCAATCGGCAGCTTGCGGATGGGGGTCTCGCGCTTGCGGTAGATGCCCCAGGTCAGCACCCCGGCCAGCAGGCCCACGGGCACGTTGATGTAGAAGATCCACGGCCAGGAGATGTTGTCGGTGATCCAGCCGCCGAGCAGCGGCCCCACCACCGGCGCGACCAGCGTGGTCACGCCCCACAGGGCCAGGGCCGTGCCGGCCAAGGCACGCGGGTAGCTCGCCAGCAGCAGCGTTTGCGACAGCGGAATCATCGGGCCGGCCACCAGGCCCTGCAGCACGCGGAAGAACACCAGCATTTCCAGCGACGAGGCAAAGCCGCACAGCCAGGAGGTCAGCACAAACAGCATCACGCTCATGGTGAACAGGCGCACCGCGCCAAAGCGCTGCGTGAGCCAGCCGGTGAGCGGCACCGAGATGGCATTGGCCACACCAAAGCTGGTGATGACCCAGGTGCCCTGGCCGGGGCTCACGCCCAGGTCACCGGCAATGGCGGGGATGGAGACATTGGCGATGGACGAGTCCAGCACGTTCATGAACGTGGCCAGCGACAGCGACAGCGTGCCCAGCAACAGGGCGGTGCCCTGCAGCGGCGGATAGGCAGCAGGCGGCCCGGGGGGGGCTGCTGGTGGCGACACCGCAGCAGGCGCCGCCGGAGCGGGGGCCTGGCCTGCGGTGTCTGCAGTGGGGTTGGCGGCAGTCATGCTCGGTCAACCCCGCTTACTGCACCACCGGGGATTGCACGGCGGGCTGCGCCGGGGCCGATGCATGCTTTTGCGCCTGCACTGCGGGCTGGCTGCTCACCTTGGGCGACGCCACGGCCAAGGCGGCCTTGCCATTGCGGCCCAGGTTGGCGGCGATGATGTGCGCCACTTCGTCGTCGGCCGCCTTGAATTGCTCGTCGAACACAGCGGTGGCGGCCACGGGCGTGGTGCGCTGGGTGTCGGCCAGCGTCTTGCCGCTCTGGTCGGCGGTGTCCACCTTGACTTCCATCGACAGGCCCACGCGCAGCGGGTGCTCTGCCACTTCCTTGGGGTCGAGCGCAATGCGCACTGGCACGCGCTGCACCACCTTGATCCAGTTGCCCGTGGCGTTCTGTGCGGGCAGCAGCGCAAAGGCAGCGCCAGTGCCTGCGCCCAGCCCGGTCACCGTGCCGTGGTACGTGACCTTGGTGCCGTACACGTCGGCTGCCAGCTCGGCGGTCTGGCCGATGCGCAGGGTCTTGAGCTGGCTTTCCTTGAAGTTCGCGTCCACCCACAGGTCGTTCAGCGGCACCAGCGTCATCAGCGGGGCGCCGGCCTGCACACGCTGGCCCACTTGCACGCCGCGCTTGGCCACGTGGCCGTCCAGCGGGGCGACCAGCTGGGCACGCTGCACGGCCAGGTAGGCCTCGCGCACGCGGGCCGAGGCGCGCTGCACATTGGGGTGCTGCTCGACCGAGGTGCCTTCTGTCTGTGTCTGGCTGGCGGCCAGTTGTTCTTGTGCGGCCAGCACGGCCGACTGGGCGGCGGCCACGGTGCTCTTGGCGGCGGCCAGCTGCGCGGTGGCGTGCTGGAACTCTTCCTTGCCCACGGCACCGCTGGCCATCAGCGGGGTGCGGCGGTTCACGTCGTCCTGGGCGCGGGCAGCATCGGCCTGGGCACGGGCCAGGTCGGCGCTGCGCAGGCTGACCTGGGCCTTGAGCGTGGAGTTGTTGGCATACAGGGTGCGCACTTCGCGCACCGTCTGGGCGAGCTGGGCCTCGGCCTGCTCCAGCGCCACGCGGGCGTCAGCGGGGTCGAGCTTGACCAGCAACTGGCCGGCCTTCACATAGTCGGTGTCGTCAGCGCCGATGGACACCACCGTGCCGCCGATCTGCGGCGTGATCTGCACCACGTTGCCTGCCACGTAGGCGTTGTCGGTGGTCTCGACATGGCGGCCATTGGCCCAGTGCCAGCCACCCCAGCCGATGGCCACCAGCGCGACGGCTGCGGCGATGAGGGTGAGGCCGCGGCGGCGGGCGGTGTTGGCTTCGTTGGCGGTGAGGGGTTCGCTGTTGGCGGTCATGGCTGTGGTCTTTCAGGAATGTGTTGTTATGTGTTTTTGAATGAGTGCGGTGCGGTGCGGTGTGGTGGGCCGGTCAGTGCGCGGCGGCGGTGTGCAGCACTGCTGTGTCATCGGCCCAGCCGCCACCCAGGGCCTTCATCAGCACCAGGCGGGTGTCGAGCTGGCGGGCGCGCAGGTCCACGGCCAGGCGGCGCTGGGCCAGTACCTGGCTTTCGGTGGAGAGCACCACCAGGTAGTTGCCCAGCCCTGCGCGGTAGCGCTCCTGCGCAAAGCGGTAGGCTTTTTCGGCGCTGGCCATGGCCTCGTCCTGCAAGGCCTGCTGGCGGGTGAGCGATTGCATGGAGGCCACGGCGTCGCCGGCTTCCTTCACCGCATCGAGCACGGCGCCGTTGTACTGGGCGATGGCTGCATCCAGCTCGGCCGCGCGGCCGCCCAGCTGGGCGCGCAGGCGGCCCCCGTCAAAAATGGGCAGGCGCAGCGCGGGCGTCACGCCCATCTGGCGCGAGCTGCCGTTGAACAGCCGGTCCAGCCCCAGCGAGTTCAGGCCAATGAACGCGCCGATGTTGATGTTGGGATAGAACTCTCTGCGCGCGCTGTTCACACCTTGCGTTGCAGCTTCCACGCGCCAGCGCGCGGCCACCACGTCGGGGCGGCGGCCCAGCAGGTCGGCGCCCAGCACCTCGGGCACGGCGGTGGGCTGCAGGGCGGCAAGGCGGGGCGTGAGCTGGGGCAGGGCATCGGGCGCCTGGCCGGTCAGCACGGCCAGTTGGCGGCGGCCCAGGGTGATCTGCTCTTCGAGCGCTTCGATTTGTGTGCGGGCGTCGGGCACAGCGGCCTGGGCCTGGGTCAGCTCGACCTGGCTGTCCAGGCCTGCAGAGGTGCGCTCTTGCGTGAGCTTGCGCTGTTCTTCGCGCTGCTCCAGCGCGCGCGTCGCCACGTCGCGCTGGGCCACCAGCCGGGCCAGCGCCACGTAGCTGCGGCCCACCTGGGCGGCCAGGGTGTTGGCGGCGGCGGCTGCATCCGCCTGGGCGGCGCGGGCCTGGCCCAGCGCAGCCTGCAGCTCGGCAGCGTGCTGGCCAAAGAAGTCGGGCGACCAGCTCAGCGTGGCCTGCACGGTACCGCTGTTGTACGTGTTGCCAGCCACCGGGGCAGGCACCAGCCCGTTGGCGGTGTAGCGCTGGCGGGTAGCGTCCACGCCCAGGGTGGCTTGGGGGCCGTTGGCGGCCTCGCGCACCTGGCTCAGGGCCACGGCCTGTTCCAGCCGGGCGCGGCTCACGGCCAGGCTGGGGTTGCCTTGCAGGGCCTGGTCGATCAGGGTGTTGAGCTGTTCATCGCCCAGCGCCTTCCACCATTGGCTGGTGGCCACCACGTCGGTGGTGGTTGCGGTCAGGCCAGCGGCGGCCGGGGTGGTTTGCGCCAGCGGTGTGTGGGCCGGGCCGGGGTTGGCGCAGCCCACCAGCAGCAGCGCGGCGGCCAGGGCAACGGCCGATACCGCCAGATGGGCGGCGAGGGCAGAGCGGGTGGACAGGGAGGTGGGGGCAG